>JAUXDF010000130.1 GCA_030618505.1 Spongiibacteraceae bacterium
TTGACGCAGCAGCAGGTGAGAGCTTTTTCCTGGCTTAGCCGATTGAAGCTAAGTCCCCTGCGTCTTGTTGTTTGGCCGGATTTGGCGGCGGGTTTAAATATCGTTAAAAAAGATTTTAGGCCGAGTGAATCAAATAGTGATTTCTTTCATGTAGGTGCCATTAAATTATTTGCTGATGGTTCACTTCAGGGTTATACCGGGCATTTGACACAGCCTTACCATACAAGCTTTAAGGGCGATGATAACTATAAGGGATACGCTCGTACGTCTCTGGAAGATTTAACGAAACAATTGACGAAATTTAATGCGGCAGGTTTGCAAGTCGCTGTTCATGCTAATGGCGATGCCGCCATTGATAATATGATTGCCGCATTTGAAGCGGCACAATTGGCATCACCTTTTCCTGATGCCAGGCCCATTGTTATTCACGCCCAAATGGCGCGTGATGATCAGCTTGACGATATGCTGCGCCTGGGTATGACACCCTCCTTTTTTGGTCTTCATGTTTATTATTGGGGGGATCGGCATATGAATATTTTTATGGGTCCAGATCGTGGGTCGCGCATAAGTCCGGCGAAATCTTCAGTCGATAAAGGCTTGCGGTTTAGCCTGCATGCCGACACACCCGTTGTCCCGATGAACCCTTTGTTACAGATGTCTGTTGCCGTTAATCGCCTGTCTAATTCAGGCCGTGAAATTGGTGCGGGCGGCGGCGAGTCGATGGTTGATCAGCGTATTTCGGTGATGCAGGCACTGAGGGCGTCGACTATCGATGCTGCCTGGCAAGTGTTTCTTGACGATCACCGTGGATCGATTGAAGTAGGCAAGGTGGCAGATTTTGTGGTGTTGTCCGATAACCCCTTGGAAGTGCCTGCTGCTATTCATAACATTCAGGTCAAAGCTACTTATATTGATGGCTACCCGGTTTATTCCAGGCCTTGAGCTATAAACAACTATAAATTGTTGGGAGTATTACATGTCAGAGCAAAATGAACAGTTATCCCTGGAGGCGCATACCTTTGATACGGTGATGTGGGATGTCTCGGATAATATTTTGACGATTACCTTAAATCGCCCGAAATCAAAAAATGCTATCAATCTGATTATGGCTAACGAGTTAATCTACTGTTTGGACTATGCCAAGCAGGAGGGTGATATTCGTGTCGTTGTTATTGCTGCAGCGGGCAGTGTTTTTTGTGCCGGTGGTGATCTGAAATTGATGAGTGGTAGCGGTGAGGAGTCTCCTAGTACAGTGCCTTCTCGTGGAGACAGTTCTGATATTAGTCGTCGAATTCGCGGGCTTTACAAGCCAGTCATTATTAAAGCGCAAGGTCATGTTCTGGCGGGTGCACTGTTGATGATTTGTAATGCAACGCACGTTATAGCATCTGATAATGTTGCTTTCGGTGCCCCTGAGATACAGCGTGGTCTATGGCCTTATATGGTGATGGCTTCTTTGTTTAGAGTGGTTCCTCGCAGAGAAGGCCTGGATTTTATTATGCGCGGTTATCGCATTGATGCTAACAAAGCCCAGCAATGGGGATTGGTTAATGAGGTGGTTTCTGCAGACAAGTTGGACGAGGCAGTAGCACAACTAGCCGGTGAGTTAGCATCCCTTGCACCGGGAACCATGCAGTTGGGTTTGGAGGCATTCTACATGCAGGAAGATCTTAGTGTTGAAGATGCTTTACCGCATTTGCAGGAAGCGCTGATGACAACGATTGCCTCTGATGATGCCAGAGAGGGGATAACGGCATTTATTGAGAAGCGTGAGCCTAAGTGGTCTTAGTGGAAGTCGGGCATGTTTAATGAATACCATTAGCGCCAATTGACCCATTTCGTCGTTGTTTTTTAAGACCGCCACCATATCCAAACATAAGGCGAAAGCACAGTGGAGCCAACTCTGCCGTGATCCATTCATCTATATCCATTATCTTCGAACGTTCCTGTGCAGAGCACATTGGCAATATTGGTCGCTGCGGAAATTTTTCATCCAGAAGTATGCCGATAGGTGTGGAGTCAGTGTGCAGTTCCTCATCGATTTTTAAGACGGGTATTTGCTTGCCTAAAGGTATTTCTGATTTTGCTCTTAATGGGTGAACGTAAAATGTTTTATGTTGAAGGCCTTTAAATCCCAGGAAGCATCGCACTTTGGTTGCAAACGGCGAAAACTCGTAAGAGTAAAGTGTGATGTCGGGAGAGTTTTTGATCTTGTGCTTCCCTTTGGTTTTTTATGTGTAGCCGTTTTGATGCATCCCATTGCCCAGCCTTTGTTATGCCCCGAACGCTCCTGAGGAGTTTAAAGCCCAGTCATTGCATAGTTAAGCGCCCTTACTCTCGGCATCCTCTCTGGCAATGGCTCTCTTTAGAGCCGGCCTTTGGGTGCAGCGCTCCACATAGTCCAGTAAGTTTTTATGTTCTACGGGTTGCTTGAATTTCATAGCCCACACCAGGGTGTGAGCCAACAATATATCTACGCCACTAAAGGTGTCGCCTAGCATATAGTCGCGATCCTCCAGTCCTTTGCTAAATAGCTTCAGCGCCTGTTGAAATTCCCAGGGTGCGGTTACTTCCAAAAGAGCCGGCACGCGCTTGTCTTCGGGGAGCGCAAAGGAATGCTTGCCCATATTCCACAAGGGTTGTTCCAGTTCACACATGGTGAAGTGGCTCCACTGCTCATAGCGAGCCCTCGCAGGTGTTGCTACAGGCGGGATTAACCCCGTCTCAGGAAAACTGTCAGCCAGATAGGAAATGATGGCGGCAGATTCGGTAATAATCAGATCGTCAATCTTAATAGCCGGAACTTTACCGCCAGGGTTAACGCTTAAGAATTCCGGGGACTTGCCGTCTCCTTTGAGTAAATCAACCAGAAAGTAGTCGTAGGGCTGTCCCAGTTCCTCCAGCATCCAGGTGATGCGGGTGGCGCGGCTATTGGGGTATCCGAAAATGGTAATCATAAAATCCCTCTCTCGGCGTTAAGCCGGTTTATGGTCTTAATAGATACAAAACTTTACGAAATGCTGCCCGCATTGTTGTTGATAAAGCTATTGAGTACAACCAATTAATCAGCTTCGTCCCAGTCCATGGAGAGTATTTTTCGCAATTGAAGTGTTTCTTTTTTGCCAATACGAGAAGCAAGCTTCTGTTCGGCCTCTTGTAGAATACTTTTCGCAGCAAGGCCGAATTCAATACCCTCTTTAGTGGGGATTGCCTTTTTAGCCCTGCCATCATTGGGGTCCGGTTGTAATTCAACTAGACCCGCCGTCACCAAGTCAGCTATGGTCTTATGCACGGCTTGCTTGCTGACACCCAGTTCCCGGGCAATTTCTGTCGGGCTGGTTTTGCCCGCACTGACTTGTGCAAAAAACATTGACTGGGCTCGGCTTACGGGCATCAGGCCGCGTTCACGAAGAGATTTTTGAAGCTCAACATCTACCCAGTAAAAGGCTTCGATTAACAGTTGTGCCAGATTTTTCTCTTGAGTAGTCATTGGGCTTCCTGTTTTTATGGTTGAAAAAATCTAGAGGCTGGGTTTTACCACCGCCAGGAAAATCATGGCAGGAATAAATAACGATACTAATGGCGTTGTCCAGCGGAAAAACTGCATTTGCCAGAGTATGGCCAGTTCATATTTATCATCATCACCGCGCTGTAAATGAAGTGATTTGCGGCCGCCAAAGTGTGAAATCCAGTAATCGATTATTTCTATAGGCAGAAATATAAAGAACACAATGGACAGCTTTATAGCAAGCCACTGGGCATCCATAACATTCCAATCCCCCAGCCAATAGAGTGTTGGGCCAGTAATAAGAACCATCGGAAAAGCGATATGCTCAATAATAACCCCTTTATCAAACTGCTCCATGATCCAGTTGCGTAGTGCAATTCTCTCTGGGTCTTGGGGGGCTTTCTCCCATTGTAAAAATGCAGTTCGAACGTAGAACAGGTAGGCAACGGCTGTGCTCATGCCCCACATCATCACAAAGAGCAGGTGTACAAATTTTATTTCCATATACCAGAGCATGAGTACTTGGCGTATTGTATCGAGCATGAGCTCTCTCCAGTCGGCAGTCTATAGTATTCATTTTGGCTAAAGATATTCATTTAGTCAACCACATTGACTAAATGAATATCTTTGCTAATATGAGGATGTAGCTTGTTGAGTCGATGCTGCAGCAACAAACCCTTAACTGGATATTTCCTATGGCACTTTCAGACAATCATCAATTGATCGCCTATCTCGCTAGAAAGCTCGGTGGGACTGATTTACGTATCACCAAAGAGTGGCAAAATATGGAAGGCTGGTCGATGGAGACGTTCAGTCTGGATGTGGAATACAAGAAAGATGGAGCCACTGTTGAGCAGGCCTTAATTCTGCGTCGCCAGCCTGTTAGCGGCTTGCTCGAGCCCTATGATGTTTCCACTGAATACCGAATACTTAAGGCCTTGCAAGCCAGTAAAGTTATTGTTCCTGTGGCGTTCTGGTACGAAGGGGATTCTGCGGTCTTTGAACGGCCTTTCTACATTATGCAAAAGGTGGAAGGTGATGTCCATGTATTGGAGCAAGACCCTGGCGCCGATTTTCGTCTTGTTCCCGATGATGAAGAACGAGTGAGTCTTGCTAATGATTTTATAGATAGTCTTGTTCATATTCACGAATGTGACTGGAAGGCGCTAGGGCTGGGTTTTCTAGGAGAGCCGGGCTCGGGGAAAAGTGCAGCACTACAGCAGGTAGATTACTGGGCTGATGTTATTGAGCGAGCCGGTGTGCGCTCTAAACCATTGGTCACTCTCGCCATCAATTGGCTGAGAGAAAATGCCCCTGAAACCGAGCAGGTACGTCTTATTCATGGCGACTATCGGATCGGTAACTTTATCCATCAGAATCAGCATATTACTTCTATTCTTGACTGGGAAATGGCGCACCTTGGTGATCGTCACGAAGACATCGCCTTTGTGCTCGGGCCCCTCTGGCGCTCAAATGCGCCTGCTAATTGGGTTTGCCACTTATTGCCAGAGGACGAGTTCCTTGAAAAATACGAGCAGAAGTCTGGACTAAAGGTAGATCGAGAAAAGCTCAAGTACTTTGATCTTTTGCTCAGTTTGAAAGCAGTAGGGATTATGTCAACAGCGGCCAACTCATTCGCTCAGAATAAAACCCCAGACCTAAAACCCGCCGCCTTTGGCAGTATTCTTGACCTTGCGTACGCCGGTCTGGCCCAGCACCTGAATGAGAGATTATCATCATGTTAGATATGCCTTTTAGTCGCATTATCGAGGGGCTTAATTATAGCCTGGAAAATGTTATCGCTCCGGAAATTGAATCACCCATTGCCAAGGGGCAGCTCTTTGCAGTGGTCGAAATTCTTAATCAGATTAAAGGACGCTTCGACCATAAGTTTGAACTTGTTGTTGAGGATATCAAGGTAAGCCAAAAAGCGCTGGCCACTTTAATTGAGACACTAAGCGCCGCTTCGGTAGAAATTCCCAGTGAATATCACAGTAATACCGAGGCGATTGATTTGGCTGCAATGACTGGCGAGGAGTTGCGAGAAAAGAGAAATCAGTTAGAGATTATTGTCAGTGGCGCTCTCGATTTATTAGATGCTCATCGCGCCGACATACCCGATGCCCAGAAGGTCGAGCATGCCGTGTTCATGCAGTTCGGTGCAACTATTTTTCGCAATATGCTGTTGGTCGGTAAATATCGGTTCGACAAAATTACTCAAGCAGATAAAAAGGATTAGCACATGACAACAGTCCCTGACGAAGACGAATACATCCATGAGGATTATCCCCGTGACGATGAGACGCCGTGGAAGGAAAACTGGTACTTCAATTTTATCGATAAAGAAAACAATGCCTGGGGTTTTAATCATATATCGCTTGAAAGGCATAAAAACCGCGGGCGTTTTTGTACCATGCATGTCGTGGATGGCGAAACGTTTAAGTATCTTGAGTACTTTGCGCTGAGTGAGGATTTTACTGAGATAAACGATGGAAAGCTTCATCTGGAGTTTTTAGAGCCACACAAAAAATTCAGATTGCGTTTTGACGGTCCAAATCATTCTATTGATCTCAACTACCGTGGCCGGTTTGATGTTTTCGATTATGACCATGATCGAGGCAAGAATAAGCCCAAGGGTGATAAAAAAAGCTTGGCTGTCCATCACTATGAGCAGGCGCTTACAGTGACCGGTACGCTGACTAAAGACGGAGTGAAACGAGATATTTCATGTTTCGGTCACAGGGATCATTCCTGGGGCTATCGAAATGAAATGAATATTTCTGCCTGGAACTGGATTGCGGCACAGTTCGCGGATAAAACAATTAACCTCATGTTGGTGCGTATCAAAGACTTCTCCGGTAGTCGAGGTTTTATCTCCGATGCTAATGGTAATACAACTATTACCAAGGTGGAGGTGGTATCCACTGAACGCAATGCTCAGGATGAGCCGGCTAATGCGGTTTACAAAGTGACGGATGAAAATGGAAAAACCTTTTCGATGGCATCCGAGGTGTTTTCGACTGTAAGTACTCCACCAGGTGAAGATGGGGCAGGGGATACCATAACCGTTTACGAAAATTTCTCACATTTCACCTTGCTTGAGAGTGGCGAAAAAGGTATTGGCATTGACGAATACCTGGAAAACTCGGAAGGCTAGTAGGCTGTTGTTTTTCAGGGACAAAAATCACAGTTTAAGCTTTTGATACGCTAGTGGCGTTAAGCCCGTCCAGCCGTTAAATGCTCGAATAAAGGCTGGGGCTTCGGAAAAGCCTAGCCGAATAGCAATTGTTTCAATACTGTGCTCCTTATCCGTAACTAGCTTTATTGCCATGTCGCGACGAACTTCCATTTTTAACAGTTTATAGCTGGCTCCCTCCTTCTTCAGGTGACGACGCAGAGTTTGTGGCGTCAACTGAAATTGTTCTGCAGCCTCTTCAATGCTTGGGGCTATCTGATGCTCTGATATTTGTCGTCCAAGCCATGCTCGAAGCTGTGGTGACAGCTGGGCAGGATCTACCGTTTGTGACAGCAGGGTGATAGGGCTTTGGCTGATAAAGTGTTTTAATTCACTGGAATCACGCACGTTTTTCAAGCGTAAATCACTATCACTAAATATCAATGCGCTGTACTGTTGTCCAAAAGACACTGGGGAGCCGTAAAAGAGGTAGCGGTACTCATGCTGATAGGCTGGAGCTGGATAATCCAGGTCTACCCTCAATAAAGGTAGGCGGGCATTTGCGAACCAGCAGAGCGTGCGATGAAGGGTCAGTAATATTGATTCAATCGCATAGGTGTTTTTTATCCTGCTATGTGGTCGACGAGTCAGGCGACAAATTGTGAGCTGCTCTTCTCGGACAATGGAGTACTGTAAACTATTCTCAAAAAGATTCGAAAACTCCATCATTAAGGTAATAGCTTCACCAATATCCTCAGCATGGATGGCCGCATAGCAGGCCATTTTATAGCTGTTCTGGCGTTGAGGTTTATCCAGCAAGCCGCAGTATTCATCATCCATCAAGCGAATAACCGCCTGGCCGATTTGCGTCAGCTGTAGAAAGGTGACGCGAGCTTTAGGTTGCTCCAGAACATGGGGGGAAACATCGTTATCGAGCAGTAGCTGTTTGAGGTTATAGCCTCGCTCTTTTGCTCCTTGAAGCAAGTTAATAACAAAAACGGCGGCAACGGTTGAAGAACTCATGGTATAAAAGTGTAACTTAATATCAATAAATATCATAGTAAGCATCATTGTATTCATCGCGTGTCTAGCGCATTATTTTCGCACCAATTCAATTGTTAATACGGTGCATTCAATGAGTAATACTGCCTATATCTATGAAGCTGTTCGGACTCCTCGTAGTAAGGGGAAAGCCGGTGGCTCCCTGAACGAAGTCAAGCCTGTCGAGCTCGGTGCTGGCCT
>JAUXDF010000043.1 GCA_030618505.1 Spongiibacteraceae bacterium
AGAATGGCGCCCGAGCGGCGCAGCACGGCTTTAATGCGCGCTATTAGCTCCTTGGGAGCGAAGGGTTTGGTAACGTAGTCATCAGCACCGACCTCCAGGCCCTGAATCTTATTATCTTCTTCAGTTTTTGCTGTCAGCATAATCACCGGAATATCCGCCGATAGCTCTTCACGTTTTAAGCGGCGCAAGAGTTCGATACCGCTACCACCGGGAAGCATCCAGTCCAGCAGTACTAGATGGGGAGAATGGTCGACGACCAAACGATACGCCTCTTGGGCGTTTTCTGCTTCCAAACAATGAAAGTCAACAAGCTCCAGCGCCATTCGCAACATATCTCGAATCGGCTGCTCGTCGTCAACGATTAGAATTGTTATGTCCTGCATCGGTTCACCCGGCTAATTCTATAATCAGGACACCATTACACCGCTTTATTATGACAGTATTATGACAATATGGGCAAAAGAAATAGCTCCTTCTCCCGCTTGCGGGAGCACCCAAAAAGCGGGCATATAGAAGGGCTGGGGTGAGGGGGAAAACCTCAATCGAGAATAATCGTCTTATTACCCTTGGCAATCACCCTATCCTCCAAATGATTACGCAGCCCCCGCGCTAACACCGTCTTTTCCACATCTTTCCCCAAGCGCACCATATCATCCTTACTGTGACGATGGTTCACCCGAATAACATCCTGATCAAGGATAGGCCCTTCATCTAACTGCTCGGTCACATAATGGCAGGTAGCGCCAATTAGCTTAACACCTCGTTCATGTGCCTTTTGGTAGGGGTTAGCACCAATAAATGATGGCAGAAAACTATGGTGAATATTAATAATTCGACTGCTGTAATGCTGGCAGATTGAGGCGGGGATAATCTGCATATAACGGGCTAAAACCACGACATCAGCCTGATATTTCTGACATAAGGCTAATATTTCCTCATTGGCTTTCGCTTTATTTTCCTTATTAATGGGCACGTAATGAAAAGGAATATCGTACCACTCAACCATAGAGCGCAGGTTCTCATGATTGGAAATCACACAGGGAATATCACAATATAAATCTTCACTGTGCCAGCGATGCAAAATATCAGCAATACAGTGCGAAGCATGGCTGGCCAAAATCACCAGACGCTTGTGTTTATTTGAATCACTGATTGTCCACTCCATACCATATTGCTCAGCAATGGGTGTAAAAGCATCCTTAAACTCACGCATACTGATCGACAATGAGCTCGCCTTGATCTCATTACGCATAAAAAACCAGCCACTGTCCTGATCAGAGTGATAACTGGCTTCGGTCAGCCAACCACCGTACTCACTGATAAACTGACTAACTTTGGCGACAATCCCCACCTTATCCGGACAACTCACCACCAAACGATAGGTATGCTCCATTTATATCCCTTATTATTTAGTAACTATTCCGCAAGTTGCATCCTATGCGTGAAAGCACGTCATCCCCGAAGTGTTTTATCGGGGATCCAGACTGTTAAAGCTGGATTCCGGCCAAAAGACTGCCGGAATGACGAGGCTTTTGGCGCACGCTGAATAGTTACGTTATTTATGTCATTTTAAGAGATCAAAAATAGCGTATAATGGCCAATCTTGCCAGCAACTTCACTCCAGTAAGCCCATATTCCATGCCTCGCAACGTATCCAACAACGCCTCTGTGCAGCCTAGTAAAGCACTATTCTCCTACCGCAAATATTGGGCGGAGTGTTTTGGCCCTGCGCCCGTTTTACCGATGAGCCGTGAAGAAATGGATCAGCTCGGCTGGGACAGCTGCGATATCATCATTGTCAGCGGTGATGCCTATGTTGACCACCCCAGTTTTGGCATGGCTATTATGGGTCGCCTGCTGGAGGCTCAGGGTTTCAGGGTCGGCATTATCGCCCAGCCCGACTGGAAAAATAAAAATGCCTTTATGGCACTGGGCAAACCCAACCTGTTTTTTGGTGTTACCGCCGGCAATATGGATTCAATGATCAACCGCTACACCGCTGATCTCAAGCTACGCAGTGACGATGCCTACACGCCCAACGCCGAGGGTGGCAAACGCCCTGACCGAGCGGTATTAGTCTATTCACAGCGCTGCCGAGAGGCCTATAAGGGCGTACCGATTATTATTGGCGGCATTGAAGCCAGCCTGCGTCGTATTGCCCACTACGATTACTGGAGCAACAAGGTTCGCCACTGCGTACTGTTTGACGCCAAGGCTGACATGCTACTGTTTGGCAATGCTGATCGAGCAATCGTTGAGGTCGCCCACCGCCTTGCCAATGGCGAAGCAATCGCTGATATTCAGGATGTTCGCGGCACCGGTTTTATTCGAAAACAGATGCCCGCCGGCTGGACTGAAATCGACTCAACACACATTGATGATAAATCTATCGCCACGCCTTCAAGAAATCCGTATCAAAGCCCCTCCGGTCAAAACGATCAGTCAAATAACTACACAAAACCCGATAACAAGGGCTGCCAGATAAGTAATGCCACTAGCGCAAAAGAAGATACTGCGATAAAAGTGCTCGATCTGAAGCAGCAACAGACGCTGGCAAAAATCCCCATCCAGACCAGCTATATACGTCTGCCCTCCTACGAGCAGGTAAAAGCAGATCAAATTGTTTATGGCCACGCCTCACGGGTTTTTCATCTGGAGACCAACCCCGGCAATGCCCGTGCGCTGGTTCAGCGTCATGGCTCACGGGATCTCTGGCTTAATGCGCCACCTATCCCCTTAAGCACTGAAGAACTCGATGGTGTTTTTGAGCTGCCCTATACACGACTACCCCACCCTGTTTACGGCGATGCAAAAATGCCCGCCTATGAGATGATTCGTTTTTCCATCAACATCATGAGGGGTTGTTTTGGAGGCTGTTCATTCTGCTCGATTACCGAACATGAAGGACGTATTATTCAAAACCGTTCTGAAGATTCCGTTATTCAGGAAATTGAGAAAATCCGCGACAGCGTGCCCAGCTTCACTGGTATTATTTCCGACCTCGGCGGCCCGACGGCCAATATGTGGCAGCTGCAATGCAAGTCAAAACAGATTGAAGAAAAATGCCGTCGCCTGTCCTGTGTATTCCCCGGCATCTGTAAAAACCTTAAAACCGATCAGACACCCTTGATATCTCTGTATCGCCGGGCAAGAGAACTTCAGGGGGTAAAGAAGGTCTTGATCGCCTCAGGCTTGCGTTATGACCTTGCGGTAAGAACACCGGAGTACGTCAAGGAACTGGTTACCCATCATGTGGGCGGATACCTGAAAATCGCACCAGAGCACACGGAAGATTCACCGCTGTCTAAAATGATGAAACCTGGCATTGGCACTTATGATCGCTTTAAAACGATGTTTGAAAAATACACTCGCGAGGCGGGAAAAGAACAATACCTGATTCCCTATTTTATCGCCGCCCACCCCGGCACCACAGAAACAGACATGATGAATCTGGCGCTGTGGCTAAAAGCGAATAAATTTCGTATTGATCAGGTACAAACCTTCTACCCCTCCCCGCTGGCAAATGCCACCACCATGTATCATTCAGGGCGTAATCCACTTCACCGACTGAACCGCTCCAGCGAAAAAGTTTTTTCTGCCAAGGGATTAAAGCAAAGGCGTTTGCATAAAGCGTTTTTGCGTTATCACGACCCGAAAAACTGGCCGCTGCTCAGGGATGCGTTAAAACGAATGGGACGGGCTGACCTTATTGGTAATGGCAAACATCAACTGATTCCGAGAACGCAGCCTGTGATACCAGGAGAGGCACCCAGGTATGCAGCAGCAACACAGCATACTTTGCGCTGGGATGGAAATAAGCGTGGAGGTAAAAAGGGAACGTTGAAAAAGAGGCGCTAGGGTCACTCCTCACCAAAGACTCTAAAAGAAGACACTAATACAAATATTAAATCTTAAAAGCTCCTTATCGAACCTGTTAGAACATTTTTTCACACACGGCCTAATCTACGCTAGCAATATTTTATGAAGAATAACTATAATATATTTCATTTAGCTATTTAAACTATTTTTCTTGTCAAAATTATTATTACTTCTGACACTACTATTTAGCTTTTTTTTGATCCAGTTCACATCCAACACATTTTCCAGCTTT
This sequence comes from Spongiibacteraceae bacterium, assembly GCA_030618505.1. Classification (GTDB taxonomy): domain Bacteria; phylum Pseudomonadota; class Gammaproteobacteria; order Pseudomonadales; family PIVM01; genus JAUXDF01. The sequence goes on from JAUXDF010000043.1 coordinate 4,112, forward strand.
TACCTTCAATTTTCATTGGAATGAGTGCATTCAGATATCTAGACTTAGAAGCATACTTCTAGAGCATCTTTACTACTTTTTTAAAATTTTAAATATTCGCATTAAAGCCATACTACTTTTGTATTAAAGGTACTCCCATCGAGCCAAAAGAGACATGAGTGAACTTAACACTACCGCCTGCCTTATTGAACCATCCCTACATATTCATATTGATAAGGCACTCAACGTTAATACAAACCCTGAAGATGGCCATGAATTTTTAAGATCTCTTAATTATCGAATTCGTTATTCAAAAAACGATCTAAAATCCCAGGCACGAAAGATATTTCTATGTCAGTCAACTGACCTACATGATTACTTATTCCCGGCACTTGTTGACCTTTTTATAACGCTAGAAAGCAAGGGAATGGGATTAAGAAGACGAATGTTGATCCTGTCAAGACAACATCTTTCACAGACTGAATTTTTATTTTTACGAAAGAATCTCAGCAAGAACTGCATATCAGAAGACAAAGATGGACTTCCTGAGCATTGCCTCATGTCTTCAGAAATTATCGGTAAAACAAGCGAACTCAGCCGCATAGAAGATACCAAAGTCGAAACAATCCAAGAGAATATCATTGAAACAGCTGACTCATACATTGAAAACTGTCAACTAACAGAAGCTATCGATCTTTATGAAAAGGAGTTAAAAAAAGATCCTCACAACGAACCATATGCAAAACAACTATTGGATATCTGTGAATCCAGCGAAAACCAGGAACGACTGCTGTCTTTTTCCCAGTATCTTTTTGCCATGACCGGTGTAAGGCACTCCTCCTGGGAAAACTCCATTATCAAGCACGCGGATAAATAAGGCGAAGCAATTATGATTTTCTCTAAAAAATCTAAGGTGCAACAAAATTCTCGGACTGCTGTATCCTTTATTGGCTTTGACAGAAGATCAGAAAAGGCCTTTGAGATTTTTTTTAGGACATATTGTAAAGATCAGTACTACCACACAAAAAATCACACAAGTTCATCCATAACTATTGTTGATATGGACTGTTATAAGGTAGAAGAAGAAATTTATGAGCTGCATAACTCCCACCCAGGCCGCCAGCTCATAGCTCTGTCACTAAATCAAAAGCGTTTGGATATAGATAACTGCATTCTCGTCAAAAAACCAATTAACCATACCGAATTTGCAAAACTTCTCAGCAGCATAAATGCAGGAAAGAAGGTCAGCAAACATGCCGCTATGGAGCCTGAGAAAAACTGGACAAGAAAACCCCAAGAGACAAAATATAAACCCCTTCATAGAGAGACTAAGCCAGCGGCCAGTAAATCGCCAACCAATACAGCTAACGCTGCACACTTGATGGGTGAAACAAATGAGAACCTTTTTGTTGGAAGCAACCCGGACATAGACCTTCAGAAACCCAGAGAATTCCTTAAAATCATTTATTCTCCTGACAAAATGTTTCAGGGTGCTTTACAACGGGGGTGGGAAAAAGCACTCAATCAGCAAAAGCTTGTAGAGCTTATCTTTCTGTCACACACCGTCTTCCTTGATGGGAAAAATCACACCGCCAGCACTGCTCTTAACGATAGTGTATTGCGCCCAATGTGTTTGATGGAGTCTGAAGATCAGGTAATCATTCGACTAGTAGACTGCATCCCCTCTACGGAACAACGCAATAAAACAGAAAAACGCATTTACAATTATCCAATAGACGCTTTTATCTGGAAGGTATCTTTATGGTCATCCAGAGGTCGTATCCTCCAAAATACTGATATCAACAAACCTGTGTTTCTTTCTGAATGGCCAAACCTTACTCGCTTACAGCCAATACCTCACGCTCTTCGGATTGCAGCCCTGTTAACGCAGAATCCCAGACCTCTTGGCGATATATCGACAGAACTTAATATACCCCAACGTTATGTTTTTGGTTTTTACAGTGCCGCCAATGCTCTGGGAATATCCGGCGTAAGCAAACGTACCGCCGACGCCCTGTTTGAACCTAAAACACAGCAGGCTCCGGAAAATCGCTCAATACTTAAACGACTACTGGGTCGTCTAGCGGGTCAGTCATCAGAAACACAGGAAAGCAGCCTCCCTCATACCATTACACATCAGTAGAAAGCCGGAGAAACACAAGATGCCAAAAATTAGCATACAAAAGACAACAGCAGGAAACAGTTGATGAGCAATTTCAAAATAGTTTTTAGCGGGCCGGTCGGCGCGGGAAAAACCACAGCCATCGCTTCCATTAGTGACTTCGCTCCGGTATCTACAAATGAAAACGCTTCTGACATGACCCGAGAAAGAAAACCCCAAACAACAGTTGCACTAGACTACGGCGTAATGAAACTTGATGGTCGTGAAAAAATACACCTGTATGGAACCCCCGGACAGGAACGCTTCAATTTTATGTGGGACATCCTCACAAGTGGTGGTCTGGGCCTTGTACTCCTGTTGGATAACACCCGAAAAGATCCTTTAAAAGACATGACATTTTTTATCGATTCATTCAGAGATTACATTAGTCAGACCGCATTGGCTGTCGGTATTACACAAACCGATATTGCTTCAGTTCCACGCCTGGATATCTACAACAAGAAACTACGAGAGATGAAAATAAGTGCTGCCGTATTCGAAGTAGATGCTCGCAAGCAAGCGGACGTCTCATTACTGGTTCAATCCCTGCTATTTACCATCGACCCCGGTCTGGAGTACTGATAATGAGCGTAACGACCCAAACATCAAAATTCGTTCAAGCTACGTCCGCCGGTGCTTTTTATGTAGTTCGCTCTAAAAAGGATGACCCATCCAGGCGTTTGCTTCAGCAATTTCTTGGCTCCAATTCAACTCCCTCATTCAATAGAGACAAACTAGCAAGCACTTTATCCCTAAGTGACGATGCAACGTCAGCGCTTATCCATCATCTACAAAAGTTAAGCATGCTGCAAACATTCGAGCAGCCTATGATGGCAGACAGCGGAAAACTCGAAGACATATTACCCGGAATATTGAAGCCCCTATCCTGCGATGGCAAAGCTCTTTTGGCCGACTCACAGGGTTTTTATCTGGCAACAACCGGTTTTCCCCACGAATCAGCCGAAGAACTGTCTGCTTTGGGAGCAGATCTGGCATCACTTCATGAACGCCACTCAGGATTACTCGATGGGAATTTAAATGCCCAATCCCAGAGCTGGGGCTTGCTAGATGCTGGCGGTTTTAGCAAGCTGGGGTTTTGGCCACTAAACATCGGCAATGTCACGTTCACACTTGTTATTTCAGGTATGCCTCGCCTTGATCGTCATGAGTTTCTGAGGCTTGTCTGGACTTTATACACACGTTACGCCGCAGATTACGTTGCTTCCGATCAAGGCGCTATATCTGCATAAACAACCGATATCAACCAATATTCACAAACAGAAATCGTAAAAACAAGGAAATTTAACCATGAGAGACGAAATGCTGTCTTCAATACTTTCGGAACTGAACGGCACCTCCGCCGACATAGAGGCATCTGCCATCATCTCAATCGACGGATTAATGATAGCAGCCATGCTACCACAAGGGATGGATGAAGACCGGGTCGGCGCTATGAGTGCTGCAATGCTCTCTCTGGGTGACAGAACCTCGGATGAACTGGGAAGTGGCGAGCTCGAGCAGGTATTAATCAAGGGCGATACCGGTTTTGTATTAATGATCCATGCAGGCAAGGATGCTGTTGTTACCGTATTAGCCAAACCTAAAGCAAAACTTGGATTGATTTTTCTTGATGTTAAACGCGCAGCTGAAAACATTGAACAGATACTCTAAATCAACAAAGAACTTACTTTATCCAAGTAAAACCGAGATGGAGGGATCGCCATGCAAGATATGAATACTGAAGATATTGTCGGTGACTATGCTGAGCATACTTTAACATTTGCCGATAGTTCAACTCGTAAAATCTATACCTCCAATGAGGAAACTTACTTCCCGGATGGCTGCCTGATTGTATCGCGTACCGACACAAAGGGTATTATCACCCATGCAAACAAATCTTTTGTCGAGATGTCCGGGTATGCGATCGATGAATTAATCGGCCAGCCACACTATATTCTACGACATCCAGATATGCCACCAGCAGCGTTCAAGGATTTGTGGGACACACTCAATCGTGGTGAAAAATGGCATGGCTATGTAAAAAATTTGCGTAAGGATGGTGGTTTTTATTGGGTCTATGCTACGGCAATTCCTAATATCAGAAAAGGTGAGGTCGTTGGTTACACTTCTGTACGCAGAAAACCTTCACTGAAAAAGGTCAAAGAATGCGAATCCCTCTACCCTACCATGTTCTAGCAAACAGTTAATGAAAGGAATGCGTGATGTCCTATAACTTTACCGTCAGCCCCGATTTTAAACCCGATCTGATATCCGGTTGGTTTGTATTTAATACCTGGCTTCAAAAACAACTGGACTCCAATATCCACCTTGAGCTCCATAATAGTTTTAAGGAGCTTTCCAATGCCATTGATAAGCAAACTGTCGATCTTGTCTATTCAAACCCTCACGATATTTCACGCCTAGTTCGGGACGAAGGTTTTCTGCCCGTAGCAAAACCCAAAAGCAAACCTGACGAAGCAATTATTGCCACCTCTGCCGAAAGCAATGTCAACTCTATTGAAGATCTCTCTTCGGCAATTTCCATTGCTCAAACAGATGCACCTGATGTCAACACTATAGGTATGATCATGCTCGAGCCAGCGGATCTAGCAAAAGATGAGCTTCAATTCATCGACTGTGCGACCTATGTCGTTATTGCCAAACACCTTATTTCTGGAGATGCAGAAGTAGGTTTTTTCCTTGCTGAGGCCTTCAATGAACTCTCCGGACTCGTGCAAAAACAGCTGAAACCCCTGATCAGCAGCAAAATACATATGATTCACCACGCTCTCCTTGTCGGACCGAAAATGCATGACATGATCGAACCTATTCAAAAACTATTGCTCAATATGCACCAAGAAGAAAAGGGAAGGAAAATACTCTCTGACCTGGATATTGCTGATTGGGAAATTATGGATTATGAAGAAGCAGAATTCATGATTGATCTGATGGATACTCTGGTTACATAGCTTGCGGAAGGGGGTAGCGCGTTCGCAGCATGCACCCCTTGCTCCCAGAATACCACTGCCTGAAACCCTGTAATTTCTACGCTAGACAATTTTTAGACTATGGATATTCATATCGCCTTTCACAAAGCTTAGCTTTAACCTAGAAAACTTGGTTGGGCGTGAAAAAGGAGCGCATGATATTGGCGTGCATAGGAAATTTTTGAAATTTTCGTAGCTCTTCTCCAGTTTCATGGTCACCTTATTGGTGATGAGAAGATCCAGAAGTTTTTGAGATTTTCCAGGTGCGTCAAGAGAATGTGCGGACTTTCGTGATCCAGCTGAGCTTTCCAGGTTAAAAAAGTACTGTATAAGCACATTCATTCTCGGATGCGTCAACTTAGACGCTCCTATCATTTAACCTCACGATAGAGAAACACTTGGGGCAATGTTTCTGGAGGGCGCATTAAGCGAGTCATAGTAATGCGCCTATTATGCGTTGTGCAAGCAGGTAGTTGTGTTCTTCTATACCGCTGATCATAAGGTTGCTGGGTAAGGTGATTGTTAAACCGATGCTGGCAGGTGGTGCAATGACATTAACAGGCACAAACCCTGAGTGCCCGGCAGGCTTACTTTAGGGCATGGGTTTTTTATAGGTCTTTGTACTGCCTTCGAGTTTGTTTTTCCAGTACCAGAACCGGTGTGGCTTAAGCGATTGCTGTTCTCAATAGGCCCGCTGACCCAACCCTGATTAACGCTGAGCGTCGAAATGGTTTAGACATACGGCTTTTTGTTCTTGACTGATCTTGCTCATAATATGCCTCCGTTGATTGAGGCGTGAGTATCGCGCTGTGGCGTTAATAAGGGGAGTACGTGGAGTTATTGGCGCTTACGGTTTATCTCGCTATTACAAATAGTGCCTCGCACAACATCGGGCATGCAGTGTATTGATACCCGTGATTTGGCGATGATTCATCTTGCACTACTTGAGAACCCGCCAATCAATGATTTTGAAAATGCCCGCTACATCGCAGGCGGGGATTTTTATAGCTGGGATCAAGTGCATAGCATGCTGGAAAATATTGTCGGGAAAAAGATATTTAGCCCAAAAGTACCTGGAGTATTATTACGGTTTTTTGGCGTAATACTGGATTTAGTCAGAAAATTCCACCCCATTGATTTCCCAATTTCACATGAGTCGATGATTATTTTTACGCAATCACCTCAAGCAGACTCATCAAAAATATCCGACAAACTGAACCTGACATTTCGACCTGGCAACGAAACATTTAAAGACACCATACTTTGGCTGGCGATTGAAGGCCATGTCGATAATAAAAGCATTGGTAAACTCGCCCTCGCAATTGAGAGCACCACACCATAAAATGAATATTTTATGGTGTGGTGCTTTTGGCAATCTCGGCAGCGCAGCCAAGCACTGTATGCCGATTGGGTCGATACTGAAAACTCTCAACGCTTACTTAATTATCAAAACCATACCTTTAATGATTTCAGACAAGAAAATTATGATCGCTTTAAGTGGCTTCGTTTTGTTATTAAACCATTATCTCCCCTTATAAGAATGGGCATGAAATGGTATCTGAAGCGGTGATGGCGGTATAAACTCAATCCCTTTACTGCTGGCCATAAAAGCTGCCAGCACTTACTTCATCAACAAATAAGCAGACCTCCATAACTCATTGTTTGTTAAAAATAAACTAACGAAATAACTAAGCTAAGAGCGGTCCTGGCTGTCATTTCCACTCGCTCGCAGCCACACCCATCCTCAAACTGAAACTTCCAGCCTCCAGAACAGAGAGTTGACTCTTCGTCCCGCATGTTGCTTAATAGACACTCACGCCCGAGTCAGGAATGACTTGTGAGCGTCTAGTTCGCGGAGCGAACTTAGAATAAAAAGAATAAATACTAAACAAAGATATGGAGATCTAAAAATGAATAAGATCGTTTCTCTCGTGACATTGTCTTTAGCAGCAGTGATATCCGGTTGCATAGAACCAAACCCTGGCGTACTCACTGGCTACTTCATTGACGCCTCCGCTGAGGGAATATGTTATGAAACGGAAACCCAAACTGGCTGTACTGATTCTGCAGGCACTTACACTTATCAGGAAGGTGAACGCATTACCTTTTACATAGGCAATGTGACTTTTCCCAACATCTGGGCACAAAAACGAGCGACGCCTCTCATTGTTCAGGCAAATTCCTGCCTTGCACAAAATATAACTCCTTCTCTTAACTGTCCCGCCGTAATCAATATGACGCGCCTCCTTCAATCACTTGATGACGATGGTGATTACAGTAACGGCATTAAAATTACTGACGCCACAGTTGCAGCAACAGCGATAGTTACACTTGCCCGGCCGTTATATTTCTCGATGTCAATTGAAGCCTTTGAGGCTGATGCGAGAATAAAGTACATCCTCGAAAACGGCGGTGGATCACGCACCTCATTAATTGGTGTCGACGAAGCAATAGAAAACCTGGCAAACGAACTTCAAAAGAATGCCCTCTGGTATGCTGACAGCGACCTGGATGGCTACGGCGACCCGGCCAGCACAGCAATCGCCTCATTTGATCAACCTCAGGGATACGTTATTAACAACACAGATTGTGACGACAGCAAACCGACCATCAATCCTGATTCGACCGAAGCCGCCAACCGCATTGACGACAATTGCAACGGAACTATTGATGAGGGCTTTAAGTATATTTTTGTAACATCGCAGGATAATACCGGTGATTTTGGACAATATGACTTAGTTAATGGTAACGGACTCACGGGGGCCGATAATTTTTGTCAAAGCTTGGCTGACGACTCCATTGCTTTGACTGATGGACTACCGGAGGGAACTTATAAAGCATGGTTATCAACTGATGCATTTAGTGTAAACAGTCCAGCGCGACACTCGCAAGCATCAGTGCCTTATGTGCGCTACGATGGCTCTCAATTAGCAGTAAACTGGAGTGGTTTAGTGGACGGCTCTCTGGACTCTGCAGTATTACTAGACGAGCAAGGTGGCTCAATAAGTAATTCCGTGTGGACTGGCACAACAGAGTTCGGAAATTTGAAAGCCGCTACTGTCACCTGCAACCAGTGGACAGCTGGAGGTTTTGCAGGAAATGTTGGATTCTCCGGAGTCAGCACCTACGAGTGGACAAGCAGCGCCGGTGATGCCGCTAAAACCTGTGAGCAGGTAGCGCACCTATATTGTGTCCAGCAATAGATACGCAGGGTCTAAGGGGTGAGGAATTTGATCTGAAATATTCCACCGCTCTATTTTATTGAAGTTAGTCAGCACATTATTATTTTGACAAAAATGTCTGCCAGAACTTAGCGCCTTTTTCCCGCGCCAGTTTTTGGTTGCGCTCTGGAATGCTATCAACATCACGGTGGGCTGCCACCGCACGCTCAATACTGGTTTCACGAATCAAATGAATCATCGGTAAAGGCGAGCGATTGGTATAATTGGAGGCATCATCAAAGTCTTCACCTTCAAACACATACTCAGGATGAAAGCTGGCTAGCTGAAAAACCCCCTCATAACCGACATCTTCCAGTGCTAATTGCGCCAATTCCAGAAAGCCCAGATAATCATAAAAATCACCCATGCCGTTGGAAAAAATCAACAAGGTGGTTTCGACTTCTTCATGGCCATCGAGTAAATGTAGCTCCTCCAACAATGCGGCTATCAGCGGTTTGATCTTTCTGCCATCCACCACACGATAGCGCACACGACCAGAGTCAAATTCTCGCCTTGCAAAAGGGCAGAAATTAAAACCAATCACCACCTCTTCAAGCCATTGCGCTGTTTGTGCAACAATGGCCTGGTGCTCTTCACTCTCTTCGATCATTATTCGTTTCCTAGTGCCCATCCAGAAATTAGACAAAGAGATCCTGGCCAACGCAAATCTTGCGACTTAAAGGCCTTGAAAAGGCCTAGGAGCTAGATTTGCGTTGGCCAGGAGCGGACTTGATTTTCGAAAACTTCCGGTTTCTGGTTAGGCACTACCTAATGGGCATCGTTCAACAAAACCTGCGTATCACTAAATGATCGAAGGTCAACTGACGCACTGATGTCACCAGCAACAAACCAAGGATAATCCCCCATTCGATATGATCATGTATCGCTACTGCTGAATTGCTCAATGCACTGTAATAGGATACCACCGCAACAATATTCAGAACAAATAAACCCGAGGCTGAAAACCGTGTAAACAAGCCGATCACTAGCATCACCGACAGCACCAATTCACCGCCGGTCCCCATCACCGCCGCAAGTTGGGGTGATAGCAGGGGCACCTGATATTCTTCGCTAAACAGGTACATGGTGGTATCCCAGTCCTGAATTTTATTCAGGCCTGATAAAAAGAAAACTCTGGCGACATATATCCTCGCAGCCAGATCCGCTATGGGGGCAAGCTTATCCAGCAGTGCAGAAACCAGCCCCCACAATTGCTGTACATTCTTGGCAATACTCATCATTGTTTTCCTATTACTACATTTTTCGGATTAGTGCCCATCCAGAAATTAGACAAAGAGATCCTGACCAACGCAAATCTTGCGACTTAAAGGCCTAGGAGCTAGATTTGCGTTGGCCAGGAGCAGACTTAATTTTCGAAAACTTCCGGTTTTTGGTTAGGCGCGAATTAGGCATCCGGCAGTGTCAGCAAACCCTGCTCGACAAAACCTCTTAGCGTACTGGCAACAACAGCCGGCACACTGTTGACATCCTCAATATAATCCGCTGCTATCACACAGAGTTCTGCGAAACTATTACCCGCATCAATGGCCTTTAACACCAGCACTTCAATCTCACTGGCACTGCGCCAGACAGAGCTTAAATCCTCTTGCCGATATACCAGC
>JAUXDF010000428.1 GCA_030618505.1 Spongiibacteraceae bacterium
AGATCCTGGCCAACGCAAATCTTGCGACTTAAAGGCCTTGAAAAGGCCTAGGAGCTAGATTTGCGTTGGCCAGGAGCGGACTTAATTTTCGAAAACTTCCGGTTTCTGGTTAGGCGCTAGTTACTTACGCGCTGATACCAGCTCAGGGGCGGGATTATAAAGGAATTCAGTGTCTAGCGTCTTCCCGATTCATATTAACGATCGTTACAACTATTTCAAACTCCCTGCTGTACTTAGCGCACCAGCAAGTACATCAATCGCCCCCCGATCAGATATCTCCAGCTTTTGAGGTAGGGGGAAGTAAGCTACTTTAAATACCCAGACAAAAAAGCCTTGAGAATATCAAGGCTTTTTTGTCTATTGGCATTTTTTACAAGATGCATGTTATGAGGCATTAACTTACATCAAAAGAAACATTCACGGCACTGGGGCCACGTACCGCAGTGCCCCAAAAAGCAGAAGGGCCGTCAATGAGTGATAAGTTTGGCAGTCTCTCTAATAATGCTTCTAACGCAACCCGCATCTCCATTCTGGCGAGGTGTTGACCTAAGCATTGGTGTGGTCCAAAGGCAAAGCTGAGCATTCGTCCTACGGGGCGATCGACAATCCATTGTTCAGGATTTTCATACAGCTTAGGATCGCGATTCGCAGCGCTATGCACCAAGCAGACGGTTGATCCTGCTGCCATTTTCACACCACCCACTGTAGTGTCGTGGCGTATAATACGAGGCAATAAACCAATAGGGCTATCCCAGCGAAGGGTTTCTTGTACGGCGAGATCTCTGATATCGGGCTCGAGCAGTAGTCGCTCCTTTGCACCGGGAGTCGATAATATTGCCGTCATCATTGTGCCAATTGACATCCACGTTGTGTCGACACCTGCAGGGAAAAGTAACATCATAAATTGCTTAATCTCAAAGTCCGTTAGTTTACGGTTATCGATTTCTGTTGTACAAAGCTGTGAGATGAGGTCATCTTGAGGTACTTCTCTTCGCTGCTGAATAACCTCTAGCACATAATCTGAAAAAGAGTTTGCAGCGGACACTCTGCTCTCTCTGCTGGTGCCGAGGAAAATATCCCTAGCCCAACCAGAGATTTCTTCCCAGTTCTCAGTGGGTATGCCTAAGATGGAACCGATTACCGCCATGGGGTATTTTTTGCAAAATTCAGTCATGAGTTCCGCTGAACCGTTTGATGCAAACTCATCAATAATAGTGTCGGCAACTTGTCGTAATTGGGGCCTGATGGTCTTTTCCAAGTTTTTTTTCTTAAAAGGTGAATTCACGAGCTTACGGAAATCAATATGATTGCGACCTTCCATGCCAGCCATGGACTTTCCCATAAATGGTGCTGTTAACGCATCGTGACTGAGCTCCGATGAAAATATTTCCCAATCTTTATAGCAAGCTTCGATATCAGCAGGCCGAGTGACTAAATAACCTGGCCAGCCTCGCTTTAGCCAAACCGGTGCAACGCCGGTTCCTTCGTCTCTGATTTTTCCTATCAGTTGATGGTAATTTTTGAGTTCTGTTTCTTCTGTAACGGTGAATAGAAAGTCAATATCTTCTAAGTCTTTCGCAACGGTAATGGCTTGTGCGTCGTTTTGTGTTTTAGATTGTTCGATCACGCCAGACATAACTCTATCCTCTTCTCATTTATCATATTGGAAGTTCTAAACATCAGCTGGTGGGATTAAATATAACTAGTTACCACCGAATTTACATTAACTATAGGTTTTTTCGGGGTGATTAATGAATGGCAGAGTGTAACCAATGATTTGGCAATATGTGATATAATTGAGTTGACCATGTTGCTATTTATTCATGGAATAATATTTGTGGTCAAATAGATACAGGAAGAGCTTCATGCCGCAAATTATTAATCAACTCAGAATAGATGTGGAAGAATGCGATACCCCTTGGGTTGAAATGGGTATGGGAAGTGTGCCGCTGGGATCGCCCCATTGGTGTGTTTACTACAACAGCCAGGTATCTGCAGCACTGGAATATGATGGTAAGACCACGGTATTAGAGCCCAGTGGGTTTTATTTGATACCGCCTGGTACTGAAGGGTACGCCCATCTGCTGGCAACCTTTAGCCACTTTTATATTTACTTCTCGGTCAATAACGATGACCTTGATGTGGCTCCGGGAATCTATAAAGTTCCTGCTGCAGATTTTGTTTTAGAAGTCATTAAAGAACTGATTGGCATGGATCCGTCAACGCGTAAGCAAGGGGCTGGAGCCTTATTCTGTCAGCTTGTCGCAAGCTATTCCATATCAAGATTAATGTTGGGTGAAATAGAGAATGAGATTGATCCGCGAATTTTAGCAGCCTTAACATACCTGCAGGCCTATTATGCTGAAGAAATTAGCATTACAGAACTTGCCGAAGAGCATAGCTTAACGAGGGAGGCGTTTAGTCGATTATTTAAGAACGAGACTGGCGAGAGTCCCTACCAATTCGTCACGAAGCTCCGTATGAACAAAGCGCGCTTGCTACTGGAAGGGTCTGACAAAATGATGATTGATATAGCGAGAAGTATTGGTTACAAAGATCAGTACCAATTCTCGAAGGCATTTAAGCGCTGGACCCAGCTTTCCCCAACAGATTATCGCAATAGGCATCGTTTAGCAGCGCTAGAACAACCTTGACGCCTTATTGCGATAGCTCGATGGTGCTTACAGTTGATGCAGGCGAAAGCTATAAAATAGCAGTCAACAAATCATCCTGCAATTATGTCTGCGAAATATCTAAGGTCTATAACGGGGCAGCATATAACACTATAAATTCTCTGGAATTGAGAAGCTAAGCGCACTAAGAGAGTTTATTTTTTGGATCATTTGTTGGAAGCGAGATCAATTTTAGCGCTAATACGGAGCTGACACACATTGAGACCGCAGACAGATCTTTTCTGAAAAACATTAACTCGACCGCATCTGATTTCCACATACTATAGCTTCGGATAACCCGTTATCCGCTGGATAGCTCGATAAAGTGGCGACAAGCGATTATACATTTTTCGATAAACTTGCTGATATAACTGCTCATAAATTTGTTGCGCAGCAGGGTCGGGCAAAAAGGTGTCGCC
>JAUXDF010000228.1 GCA_030618505.1 Spongiibacteraceae bacterium
TGGATTGACAGCTGTATTGACAGCTGTATTGACAGCTGTATTGACAGCTGTATTGACAATAAGGGATAGGGGATAAGCAATGAACAGACTAGAGACAAAATATTTGGGCCTCAGTTTAAAAAGTCCTGTTGTGCCCTCATCGTCACCGCTGACAAGAGACCTTGATGTGGTCCGGCGAATGGAAGATTACGGCGCCTCGGCGATTATTTTGCCCTCATTATTTGAGGAGCAAATACAGCAGGAAGAACAACAACTGGCCCGCTTTCTTCACTCCCAGGAACTCGGTCATGCCGAGGCCAGCAGTTTTATGCCAATACCGGATGATTACAACAGTGCGCTGGATAATTATCTCGACTGTTTGAGCACAATGAAATCTTCTCTGGGTATTCCAGTGATAGCCAGTTTAAACGGCATTACCGACGAAGGCTGGATTGAGCACGCTAAAGAGCTAGAGCTGCAAGGCGCCGATGCCCTGGAATTGAATATTTATTATGTGGCGGCCAATGCGCAGGAAAGTTCTCAGCAGGTTGAAGCGCGCTACCTGCGTATCATCAAGCAGTTGAAAGACGAAGTGAATATTCCTTTGACGGTAAAATTACCTTCCCAATTAACCTCCGTGGCACATTTTGCCGCCCAGGTAAAAGATTGTGGCGCTAGCGGCCTGTCTTTGTTTAACCGCTTTTATCAGCCGGATGTTGATATTTCTACCTTGAATATAAAACCCGTGGTAAAGCTTTCCCAATCCCATGAAAGCCTGTTGCGTATTCGCTGGGTCGCCATCTTACGCAGCCAGCTGGACATTGATCTGGCGGTAACCGGTGGTATACACCATAGCGATGATATGGCAAAAGCACTGCTGGCCGGTGCTGATGTTACCCATATGTGTAGTTCCTTGCTGATCAATGGCACCAAACAGATCACTACAGTATTGGAGGATTTTGTTCGCTGGATGGATGAAAAGGAATACCAGAGTGTGCAAGAGCTTAAGGGTAGTCTTTGTCAGAAACATGCCATCGACCCTTCGGCCTATGAGCGCGCCAATTATCTTGAAGTTCTGGATAGCTACACACCGCCAGAAGGGGTTTTGTTCTAGAATTTGTTAAGTTTTATAAAAAATCTTTGCGCTAGGTCTCTTTTTTGAAAAAAATAGCTGGCGTCATCGTTAGTAACTATTTTCTGTCAACTACTATAGTCGAAAGCAGGTTAAAAAAACCTAAGCAATCGTAACTATAATCAACGTATAACAACGTGGCAGGGAATAACTATGTCTCTCACTGATATCCAGAAGCAGGTGTTACAGCCTTTCATTGATGAAACCCTGGAAAATCTTTCCACCATGGCCGAAATGAATGGTCATGTTGAAGATGGTTTTGCCGATCAACCCGATCAATTTCGTTTTAAAGGTTATGCGATTTGTTGTGAAACAAGCGGCCATATTGAAGGCGTCGTTTTAATGCATCATTATCCGGAAACGGCCTTGGCAATGGGGAACTCCATTCGTCGTTGTGTCTTGGGTGATGAGGAAGTTATGGAGTCAATGACAGAGGATATGTCCGATGCTTTGGCTGAATGGGGGAACACCGTTGTAGGTCGTGCAACCCGATGCCTGGGTGAGAGTAATTTGGGAATACAGTTTGATGCGCCCTATTTTGTGCACAATACTGATGAGATGTCATCGATACTGACCGGCGTTACAGAAATTATTACCGTGCCAGTACATATAGAAAATGTTGGCCGATTCTATTTTAATTATTTGATCCGTAATATTAATCAGGACGCCTGCAGAGGTCTTGCAACCGATAAAAAGATTCTAATTGTTGATGATCTTAAAATGGTACGAACCTCTCTTAAACGCTATCTTGGCAAGCTGGGCTATGAAAATATTTGCGAGGCAGTAAATGGCCAGGATGCGGTTGAAAAATTTGACAGCGAACACCCAGACTTTATGTTTATGGATGTTGTAATGCCCGAGCTTAATGGCAACGAAGCCCTGCGTAAAATTCGCGCCAAAGATAAAGATACGCCGATAGTGATGTTGTCATCGGTCGCTGATCAGCAGGTTATCAGTGAGTGTGAATCCTTGGGTATTAACGGATATATCGTCAAACCGCTCACCATGGTTGACGGCCCTGAAATGCTGGGTCAGTTTTTGTGTTAGCAATGTAGTTTTTGCAATGCCCTCGTGAAAATGAGGGTATTTCGTCTTCTTGTATTATTTTCTTTCCTTCAGTGATTATTCTTTGTATAAAACACTCTATGTAGCTAATGCTGATAACAGCTGCTAGGCTTTCTGGCTAAGCTATGGAGTAACAAATGAATACACCACTGACATCACGTCATTTAAAAAGTCTGCTGCTTGCCTATCTGGCGGTTGCTAAAAGTGAGCTCGATGAGCAGGGTTTTTCGCAGCTGCAGGAGGGGCAACTACCGAGATATATTGCTCTGGTGCAAGAGGTCTTGCCCTTTGATATGTTGTCGGATAAAAATATAATCAAACATGCCGTGTGTTCTTTGGCCGGTGATAGCAGCGTTGAGGAAAGCATAATGTTTTCTTTTATGCTATCTATCTATAAATTGACTACTGGCGGTTCCGGGCACCCTTTGGAAATGGGTATTATTCGCCAGAAGATAAATGGCATATTACCTGCTTTTGCAAAGGCGCGAGATAATGGCCTGATTCGTGAGGGTTTTTTTGCCTCCAATGAGGCGCTGTTATTAAGTATCGCCGACCAAAGTAAAGATATGCAAAATTCCCTATCGATACTGGCTGCTGCTTATAAAAAATATTCCTGAAAGGTGCTTTAATCGGGAAAATACATTTTATTATTCGCCTACAGGAATATGCTGGACTACGCTTTCAAGTGATATCTTTTGAAACCATTAATTCGTGTATTTGAGCGATAAAACTAAAAATGATAAATGGCCACCTTATTGCTATGTTCAGGCTGCTGACCATAATACTAATGACGATGGTAGTGCTCACAATCCCCAAGCTGGCTTTTGCTGATAAGCTGCTCGCGTCTAGTAGCAGTGCTGAGCCTATTGGTGAGTATCTTCAGGTTTTTAAAGAAGATAGTGCCCGCCTGAGTTTGTCCCAAGCGCAGCATCACTTTGATAGTGGTGAGGCAGTTTTAGTTAGTAAGAAAATTATTGGTTTTGGTTTAGGTTCAAACCCTCTCTGGTTAAAACTGGAAGTGGATAATCAGCAGCAGACTTCAATTGAAAGACGATTACTGATTGAAACATCCTGGTTAGATGCCATCGAAATCTATGTTGTTCGTAAAGGTAGTGTTGTAGAACAGTTTTTCATGGGTGATAAGCAGGGTTTTTCAGAGCGCCCGGTTTTAAGCCGATTTTTCTCCTTTGATCACCATTATCTCACCGGCACGACTAGCATATTTATCCGGGTAGAAACACCTGATCCGATGAGTCTACCCTTGTATTTCCTTTCGGTTGAAGATGCAGCTAATCGCAATTTATTTCAGGCCTACAGTTATGGTTTGTTGTACGGAGCAGTTTTTTCTTTGTTGTTGTATAACCTGATGCTTTATATGGGCCTGCGGACCAGTCGCCATTTGTATTTCTCGTTATATCTGTTTAGTTTTCTGGCCATGAGCCTGTCTTATACAGGGCATGGCTTTCAATGGTTTTGGTCGTTTTCGCGGCTTTGGCAACAATGGTCAAACCCTGTATTGATGATGCTGTTTAACCTCAGTGGATTATTGTTTGCCGTGGTATTTTTAAATGTGCGCAATAACATGCCGCGCCTTTATCGAGTGGTGGTTACTTATTGTCTGGCATTTTCAATATTCCAAATATTATTCATTCTTTTGGGTAAGCAATATTTATCAGTCAGCTTGGCATTCTTTTTTATGCTGATGTTCTCCATCATCATGGTATTGCTGGGTGCTTTGTCACTTAAATATGAAAATACCTCAGCAGGGTATTTTCTGTTTGCCGCAATTTTTGGTGCTGTGGGATCCGCGCTCACTGCCTGTTCCGTGCTTGGTTTTATTCCCTATAATCAGTTCACCTACCATGCGGTAGATATTGGCATATTATTGGATATGGTGCTGCTAGCGTTGGCGCTGGCTGAGCAGTTTCGAATTGCTGAAAAGGAAAAAATTAGAGCGGAGATATTGGCACGGTTCGATCCGCTCACCAAATTGTATAATCGACGTGCTTTCTTTGAAAAGGTCGAGCCGCTGTGGGTGTTGTCAAACAGGAACAACGGTTCTCGTGCCATTATTATTTTTGATATCGATTACTTCAAAGCGATCAACGACAATTATGGTCATGCCGGAGGAGATGCTGTATTGGAGGCCCTGGGACAACAAATGGATTATCAGATTCGAGCCTGTGATGTGTCTGCTCGCTGGGGAGGCGAGGAGTTTATCGTCTTTTTGTACGACGCAGGGCTTGAAGATGCTGTGCTGGTGGCAAAAAAGCTGCAGCAGGCAATGGCAGGTATTGTTGTTGATTCTGACGAAGGAAAAATATCATTCACAGCCAGCTTTGGTGTTTCGGTATATGAGGGCAGCAATTACTCGCTAGCAGAGCTGATTGCTCAAGCTGATAAAAAACTCTATCGGGCAAAGGGCCGAGGGCGTAACCAAGTGTGTTATCTATAGCGGTCTTACCAATCTGAAGGATTACATGAATGACTGTTTGGTCTGCCCGGGCTAGCCGGAGTGACTTTCCATAATACAAGACTGGCCAGATATGAACTGCTGAACTGCAGCGCTGGTTGCATACAAACTTTACACTTTATTCTATTGCTGAATGCCCGCGTATTAAGGGCGCAACTTCAGAATCCGGAGGTGTTTGGATGCGAATAGAAACGGTAATGTTGGGGCCGGAGAAGTCCCAATATGCAGGTAAGGGCCAAGCCAAAAAAGGTTTGCAGCATATAGCTGAGTCGGCCAAATTGCTCGAAGAGGTGGGCTTTGACGGGGTGACAACCCCTGAGGCCGGTCATGATCCCTTTTTGCCGCTGATGATAGCTGCCGAGCATACCGAGAAGGTTAGCCTGGGGACTAATATTGCGGTAGCTTTCCCTCGCAGCCCGATGATCACCGCTCAGATCGCCTGGGATCTGCAGAGTTACTCCGATGGCCGTTTTGTGCTGGGTTTGGGAACCCAGGTTAAGGGTCACAATGAGCGGCGTTATTGCACACCCTGGCCAAGCCCCCCAGGCCCGCGTTTGCGAGAGTACATCCTCTGTCTACAGGCGATTTTTAAATCTTTTCAGAACCCTAAAAACCCCGAATATTTTAAAGGCGAGCACTACCAGTTTACGATGCTGCCGCCCTTTTTTAACCCCGGGCCCATTGAACACCCCGAGATACCTATCTATATTGCCGCGGTTAATGAATATATGGCCAGGCTTTCCGGCGAGCTTTGTCAGGGGCTGCGCCTGCACCCGATTGCCACCTTCAGCTATGCGAAAGATGTTATTATTCCTGCTATCGAAAAGGGTGCCAGGAAGGGTAATCGTCAACGCGCCGATGTGGATCTGCTGGGTGCGCCGTTTCTTGCTATTGGGCGAGACGAGGAATCTTTGGCAAAAGCTAAAGAGGGCTTGCGTCAGCAGATTGCCTTTTATGCCTCAACCCGCTCCTACCATGCGGTATTGCGTTATCATGGTTGGGAGGAAATTGGTCTTGAGCTATATCAGATGTCAGTCGATG
>JAUXDF010000377.1 GCA_030618505.1 Spongiibacteraceae bacterium
CTCAACATCAACACGCTCCAGGCCTTCATAACCCATCACCTGCAACACTTTGGCTTTGCGGGGCTTGCCATCATGATCGATAACAACAACTTGCTCATTAGGCTTTAATTTCCCACGACTGATTTTGCCAACACCAATAACACCTACATAGCTGTTGTAATCCAGCGCTGAAATTTGCATCTGAAAAGCACCATCAACATTTACATTGGGAGACGGTACTTTGTCGCAGATCATCTGCAATAAGGGCTCCATATCATCAGCGAGTTTATCGGCCTCAATACCTGCCACACCATTAAGTGCCGAGGCGTAAATAATAGGGAAATCCAGCTGCTCATCGGTAGCGCCAAGGCGATCAAAGAGATCAAACACCTGGTCCACTACCCAATCAGGGCGAGCACCGGGACGATCCACCTTGTTCACCACCAGAATGGGATGCAAACCCTGCTCAAAAGCCTTCTGGGTAACAAAGCGGGTCTGAGGCATTGGGCCATCCACAGCATCCACCAGCAACAATACCGAATCGACCATCGATAAAACACGCTCTACTTCACCACCAAAGTCGGCGTGTCCCGGGGTGTCAACAATATTGATACGGTAATCATTCCAGTTAATGGCGGTATTTTTCGCCAAAATGGTAATACCCCGTTCGCGCTCCTGATCGTTGGAATCCATAATCCGCTCAGTGCCCTGATCCTTACGGTCTAGCGTACCGGACTGCTGCAGCAGCTTATCCACCAGGGTGGTTTTACCATGGTCAACATGGGCAATAATGGCGATATTACGTAACTTTTCGATCACTGTGGATGTCCTGTGGTGATGCATGCTGGATGCTGTTGTAGCTGGATACTGTTATATATGCCCTTTTATCCTGACCATAGCGCTAAACAAGCACAGCAAGATAATGGGCGGCGCATTATACCTGAGCTTGGCGTGGGAAAGCAGTGCTTAGAGTAATTATTATCCAGATTATTCCCAAAAGTAGACTAGATTTGTCTCGACTCTTTATATGTATCGATAATTAAGTCTTATAACCATTGATAATTAAGTCTAAAATAGCGCGCATAAAATCAGTAAGAATTGGTAAACGATGAATGGCAAATAACAATCAACATACAGGCTGGGCCAGTCGCTGGACCTTCATTATGGCAGCCACGGGCTCTGCCGTGGGGCTCGGTAATATCTGGAAGTTTCCTTATATCGCTGGAGAAAATGGCGGAGGGGCTTTTGTTCTAGTCTATCTTGTTTGTATTTTAATGATTGGCATTCCCATCATGATTGCCGAAGTGCTGCTCGGCAGACGCGCCCAGCGCAACCCGATTAACACCATGCGCCACCTCGCTGCCCAAGCGGATGCCAGCTCATACTGGCAGTTGATCGGCTGGATGGGCGTGCTGGCGGGCCTGTTTATTATGATGTTTTACAGCGTGGTCGCCGGCTGGGCGCTGGATTACGTTGTCGCCTCGGCACAAGGCACTTTCAGCGGCGGTGATAAAAACTCTGTGGGAGCCTACTTTACCGAACTCACCCAATCGACCAATCTGCAGATCGCCTGGCACTCTACCTTTACCATACTGACAGTGGCGGTGGTTGCCGCTGGCGTCACCAAAGGCCTCGGTAACGCCGTGCGCTTTATGATGCCCGTGCTGTTTGTTCTCTTATTGGTGCTGCTAGGCTATAGCTACCAACAAGGAAATTTTATGGCTGGCTTCAACTTTTTGTTCAGCTTTGATTTCAGCAAACTCAGCGGCCAATCGGTACTAACTGCCATGGGCCATGCTTTCTTTACCTTAAGCCTTGGCATGGGCGCCATTATGGCTTATGGCTCCTATATGCCCAAAGATGCTTCGATTGCCAAAACCGTCTGCACGGTTGCCTTTCTTGACACTCTGATCGCCCTCGTCGCCGGCATGGCTATTTTCCCATTGGTATTTGCCAACGGCATAGAGCCCAGCGCCGGCCCCGGACTGATGTTTGTTAGCCTGCCGATCGCCTTTGGCAATATGTCCGGCGGTGATATCTTCGGCACACTATTTTTTGTTCTGGTAGGGGTTGCGGCTTGGAGTTCAGCGATATCACTGATTGAACCCGGAGTGGCCTGGCTAACAGAAACATTTAACATCAACCGCCTGGCCGCGACAGGCTCAATGGGGCTGGTTGCCTGGCTGGGCGGCCTTGGCTGTATTTATTCCAGTGATTTCTTTAATTTCCTCGACAAACTTACCGCCAACTTTATGCTGCCAATCGGCGGTTTGTTAATTGCCATCTTCACCGCCTGGGTAATGAAGCGCTCACACTTAAATAAGGAGCTTGGGGATATTTCCGGGCTGAGTTTTAATTTGTGGTATGCATCAACGCGGGTTTTTGCACCACTGGGCGTGTTGACGATTTTTGTTTATGAGGTTTATAGCTTGTTTGCGTAGTTTGAGTGGGGGACAGCCACTTTCAGACGGAAGCTATTTAGTGCCTAACCAGGAACCGGAAGTTTTCGAAAATCAAGTCCGCTCCTGGCCAACGCAAATCTAGCTTCTAGTCCTTTTCAAGGCCTTTAAGTCGCAAGATTTGCGTTGGCCAGGATCTCTTTGTCTAATTTCTGGATGGGCACTATTTAGGCCGATAAACCCCCACATTCTTATACCCCTCCTCCGCCAAGTGCCCGGCATGGAGGCGACTCATCATGCCTTTATCACAATATAAAAAGTAACTGCGACTTTGATCAAGTTCGGCAAATGCGCGATGTAATTCATAAAACGGAATTTGCTGCACGTCCACAGTATCCAGCGATAAGGAATGGCGATCCTGCTCAGAGGGATGGCGCACATCAATAACCACACTACCCTGCACGGGCACGGAAATCACTTCCACTTCCTGCGCCTCCAGCTCCTCCTCCGCTATCTCATCGATATTGATATATTTTGCACTGGCAATTGCCCGTTCCAGCACGGCAAAATCAAAACGATCTTCCTGTATAGCAATTTTTTCAGGCTTCGCCCGTGTGGTGGGTTTTATCGAAATCACCCCGCAGTATTCCGGCATGCTGGCGGCAAATTTTTCGGTGCCAATGCTGGCAGCGGTGCGAATAATATCGCCTTTATCGGCAGTAATCAGCGGGCGCAGTACCAAAGTATCAGTCACTGCATCAATCACCGAAAGGTTGGCCAGGGTCTGACTGGAAACCTGGGCCACGGCCTCACCGGTCACCAGTGCCTGCACGCCCAATTCATTGGCAACATGGCTGGCGGCTCTTAACATCATTCGCTTGAGAATCACCCCCATTTGGGAGTTTTCAACATTGCGTAAAAGCTCCCCCACCACCTCTTCAAAGGGTATGGAGATAAACTTTACCCGGTGGGATGCACCGTATTTTTGCCACAGATAAAGCGCCACTTCTTTAACGCCCACCTCATGGGCACGCCCGCCGAGATTAAAAAAGCAAAAATGGGTGCGAAGGCCGCGCTTCATAGTCATATAGCTGGCAACGGGGGAATCAAAGCCACCGGAAAGCAAAGAGACAACAGAGTCTAAAGTCCCCAACGGAAATCCGCCCAGCCCCTTATGGCGTTTTTTGACGATATATAGACTGTCATCCCTGATTTCCAGGCGCACGGTAATATCCGGATTTTGTAATTGC
>JAUXDF010000123.1 GCA_030618505.1 Spongiibacteraceae bacterium
CGGTCATAGCCAACGCAAATCTAGCTCCTAGGCCTTTTCAAGGCCTTTAAGTCGCAAGATTTGCGTTGGCCATGACCTCTTTGTTTAATTTCTGGATGGGCACTAATTAGTGCCTAACCAGAAACCGGAAGCTTTCGAAAATTAAGTCCGGTCATAGCCAACGCAAATCTAGCTCCTAGGCCTTTTCAAGGCCTTTAAGTCACAAGATTTGCGTTGGCCAGGATCTCTTTGTCTAATTTCTGGATGGGCACTAATTATCTCGCGCTATTGTTGTAACTGTTGACACAAAGGCAGGTATAATGATCGGCATGACTAACAGTGCGCTTTCTATTCTTAAAAATACCTTTGGTTATGACCAGTTCCGTGATCAGCAACAGGCGATTATTGAGGCCTTGATTGCGGGTGAAGATGCTCTGGTATTAATGCCTACCGGTGGTGGTAAGTCTCTTTGTTATCAGGTGCCTGCACTGGTTAGTGAGGGTGTTGCTGTCGTGGTCTCACCCTTGATCGCCTTGATGCAGGATCAAGTGTCTACCTTGCATCAGTTGGGCGTGCGAGCAGCGTTTCTTAACTCTGCATTGTCTTCGCAACAGCAGTATGCGGTTGAAAATAGTTTGCGCAGTGCTGAGCTGGATTTACTTTATATCGCCCCGGAAAGATTACTGCAGCCCCGTACCCTTGAGCTTTTACATCAGTGTCATATCGCTCTGTTTGCTATTGATGAGGCTCACTGTGTTTCACAGTGGGGGCATGATTTCAGGCAAGACTATCTTGAACTCAGCACTCTGCATCAGCAGTTTCCCTCGGTGCCTCGTATTGCCTTAACGGCAACAGCCGATGAGCGTACTCGCGGCGAAATTATTCAGCGGCTTAATCTTTCCTCGGCACGTTTGTTTATTAGCGGTTTTGACCGCCCCAATATTCGTTATAGCATTACACCAAAGGATAATGCCAAACGCCAGCTTCTCACTTTTCTCGAAGGGCATAGGGATGAGGCGGGTATTATTTATTGTATGTCCCGTAAAAAAGTTGAAAGTACGGCGGCGTGGTTGACCGACAAGGGCTGGACAGCGCTGCCCTATCATGCCGGCTTGCCTATCGCTCAGCGTGAGGAAAATCAGCGACGTTTTCTGCGTGAAGATGGCGTGGTGATTTGTGCCACCATTGCCTTTGGGATGGGGATTGATAAGCCCGACGTACGTTTTGTTGCTCACCTGGATTTGCCCAAAAGTATAGAAGCTTATTATCAGGAAACCGGGCGTGCTGGTCGTGATGGTTTGCCCGCTGAGGCCTGGATGGTTTTTGGTTTGCAGGATGTCGCCAGGCTACAGCAAATGCAGGCCAACTCCCAGGCCAGTGAGCAACATAAGCGGGTTGAGCAAACTAAACTAAATGCCTTGTTGGGGCTGTGTGAAATTACCACCTGTCGACGTCAGGCAATGTTGCGCTATTTTGGTGATAAGCAAGAGGAACCTTGTGGCAACTGTGATGTTTGCCTGATCCCTCCGCAAACCTGGCAGGCAAGCGAAACCGCACAGAAGGTTTTGTCCTGCGTTTATCGCACCGGCCAGCGCTTTGGCGTCAATCATGTCATTGACGTATTGTTGGGAAATGATACTGAAAAAATCGCTCGGTTTTCCCATGACAAGCTCAGCACCTATGGTATTGGTGGCGAGTTAACGGTGCAGCAATGGCGCTCCGTTATTCGCCAGTTGGTGGTGCGTGGCTTTTTACGTGTGGATATGGATGCCTTTGGCGCCTTGCAGCTAACGCAAAGCTGTCGCCCGGTTTTGCGTGGAGAGCAAGAGCTGTTTTTGCGTCAGGAGCTGCCTAAGCAAAAAGCCAAAACCCGAGATAACAAAAAA
Organism: Spongiibacteraceae bacterium; assembly: GCA_030618505.1. Classification (GTDB taxonomy): domain Bacteria; phylum Pseudomonadota; class Gammaproteobacteria; order Pseudomonadales; family PIVM01; genus JAUXDF01. The sequence goes on from JAUXDF010000123.1 coordinate 1,866, forward strand.
GCCATTATTGATCCTGATGATCAGGCGCTTTGGACTGCACTGCGAGCTTGTCGAAAACAATTGGCAGAGGAGCAGGGTGTTCCTCCCTATGTTATCTTTCACGATGCGACCTTACGGGAAATGCTCAAGGTACATCCGCGTAATCATCAGCAGTTTGCTCTCTTGAGTGGTGTTGGTGAAAGCAAGCTGGGGAAGTATGCTGATACTTTTATCGCGGTTATAGAAGAGTGCGATGCGTTGGAGGCCGATCAGTAGTCTGTTGTCTAGGGATGGTGAAATTTAACAAATACTTCGATGGCTTAATGTGATTCGTATTATTGCCTGAAGGCTAGGGAGATGCCGAGGGAGGGCAGGTGGGGTCACAGTTTTCACACCGTGGCCCTTGCCTGCTTATAGCTAACTTAGTCTTTTACGGGTGGATTTTTTGGCTTGCCGCCTTTGCAGGCTTTTTTGGCTGCTTTTATCTGCTTTTTCCAGCACTCATCTTCAGCGATCCCCTGCGCAAGACACCACTTTTTTCTGGAGGTCCAGGACTCAATCGGATACTTTTTGCCGTTACTGCACTCGACGATGTACTCTCGGTATTTTTCGCCAGTCGCTTCGTGGGTTTTTGTAGGCCCTGGGGTGATTTTTACCGGCTTGGCAGCAAAGGCTAGTGTGGGCGCGAGGATCAGGGATGCGATCAATACAATCTTGTTCAGGCGCATCAATTATGGCTCCTTTCAGTGTTATCTTTATTTATAGGTTTTATTGAGTGTAGACGAAACTGGCAGTGCTGGCGGGAAAATAGGTTATCGGTGTCACATTTAAGGGGGAATGTGTGAATATTTACTAAAAAACCTTTCCTCTCAATGTCTTGGTTCGTCCTCGGCGGGTTTTGCTGTCCATGCGTTTTTTTTTCGCATTGCGGCTGGGTCTGGTTGCTTTGCGTGTTTTATTGATGTTGGTGGCGCCCTTGATAAGTTGAGTGAGTCGCTCCAGTGCTTCGATACGGTTTTTTTCCTGGCTGCGGTAGCGCTGGGCCTTGATAATGATAATGCCCTCCTTGGTGATGCGCTGATCCTGAACAGCCAACAAGCGAGTTTTGTAAAAATCCGGTAGCGATGAGGTTTTGATGTTAAAGCGCAGGTGGATGGCAGTGGATACTTTGTTGACGTTCTGGCCACCGGCCCCCTGGGCACGAATCGCGCTGATAGTGATTTCATCATCGGGTATTGAGACATGATTTGAGATAATCAGCATGGTGACAGCTGCTCTGGTGTATATAAGTGCTTTATAGCGGGCTTATTTGTCAGGTTCAAGGCCCAGCACTTCCATTCGCTCGCTATCAGAAACCTTGACCTGAATGCCATCGGTAGTGATAAAACTACGATTGTCGAGTTGATAGCGAAAGACCTGATATTCGACCGTTTGCGGGCTGCCTGCCGGGTAGAGTCGAATGGTCAGTAATTGATGATCTTGCTGCCAGCTCTGGTAGTAAAAATAGCCACCGAGCATAAACATAATAGCAATAAACATATAAGCGCCAAGGCGAAGGTCTGTGGCAGTAAAGCTCATATCAGCATTTTTGTTGACTGCCGTGTCCTGCTTGCCGGCATTAGCGCGTTGTCTTTTAATCAGCGCATAGGCCGTCAGAATGACCAGCAGGGTGAGCAGTATTTTCGTTATCATTAAAAAACTTGAGCCAATTTGGAGGGTAAGCCTGCATGCAAATGAGCAGTGATAATAGCAGGCCGCTTAGCACCTGTGCTAGCGGCATCTGCTGAAAATGCCGGTTTGCCTGGCTAAGGACTTGTTTATGTAGGGTAAATAGCCATTGGTGGGTATACTATCAAGCTACAATACACAAATATCAGGTGCTCACAATCATGAATATGCTGGGTGACGGAACTATGCGGTTGTTGATGGCAGCTTGTGTTTTGGTGGGGCGTAGCTGATGGCTGAGTGCCTCTATTATCTACCCAATGATCGCCAAAATCATGAAGGCAAGGAGCGCCGGGTTGGTATTGAAATCGAGATGTCGGGCATTGAGTTACTGCGCATTGCACAAACGGTACAGGGAGTTTTTGGTGGTCATATTATTGAGCGCTCAAGCTATGAGTTGCGCATTGAGCAGAGTGAGCTGGGCTCCTTTACCGTAGAGTTTGATAGTGATGTGGTAAAGCGCCTTGGGCGAGAACTGCAAAAAAACCAACAAACTCTGGGTGATTTTGAGCAGTGGGCTACCGATGCGGTGGCCTTAATGGTGCAAAATATTGTGCCCTGTGAGTTGTCTACACCACCTATTGCGATGGGGCAAATTCAGCGCCTGGACAGTGTTGTCGAAGCACTGCGGGAGGCGGGTGCAAAGGGTACTCGTCAGACACCTTGGTCAGCCTTTGGGGTTCACTTTAATCCCGAGTTACCCGCCCTTGATGCAAAAACAATTACCGCTTATCTGAAAGCCTATTTATGCCTGAATGATTGGTTGATCTGGCATGAGAACGTTGATCTGACGCGGCGTATTCCCCCCTATATCAACCCTTTTCCCGCTGCTTATGCCGAAAAAGTGGTTGATCCGGACTATTGGCCAGACATCACTACTTTGATACGTGATTATCTGGAGCTGAACCCGACTCGCAATCGTATTCTTGATATGCTGCCGCTGTTTCATTATCTGGATAGTGAGCTGGTAGAAAGTTATGTCAGTGATGCCTTGATTAAACCTCGGCCGACACTGCATTATCGATTGCCCAACTCCGAGGTTGATTTGGCGGGCTGGTCCTTTCACCGCGCCTGGAATGACTGGATGCAGGTGGAGCAGCTGGCACAAAATCCTCAGCAGTTGGAGCGTTGGTCTTACCGCTACTGGATTTATTTGCAGCAACCAATGAAGTGGCCTTTTTTAGTCCCCTGGAAGGAGCAAGTGCAATCTTGTCTGGTCGACCTGTCATTGGGGTAACCGGCCCCGAAAAACGTTTTCCTCAAGCCTGGTGGGCAACGCGTCTGGCCATTTATCTGTGTGGTGGACGGGCTGTTTATCTGACGCCCGGTCGCGGAGATTATCATCAGTTGCTCAACGGTGTCATTATTGGTGGGGGTGATGATATCGACCCACAACTTTACGGTAGCCATGATTCAGGCCTGGCAAGGATTGATCGGGATCGTGATGCCTTTGAAGTCGATATGATCGAGCATGCGCTGCAGACAAATTTACCTATTTTTGGTATCTGTCGGGGTATGCAGTTACTCAATGTGGTGTTGGGCGGATCTTTGTTTGGCGATATTCGCGGTATGCGCCACTTAACATCCAATCGTCGCACACCGCTGCCCTCCAAGCATGTGCGGGTGGATGGAAAGAGTGAGCTCAGCCGCATTGTGCGGGCAGCTCAATTTCGTATTAACAGTTTGCATCATCAGGCGATTGATGACCTGGGTGAGACATTGCAGCCGGTTGCCTGGGATAAAGATGATTTTATACAGGCGATAGAAAGCCGCAGTGAGCATTTTATGATGGGGGTGCAGTGGCACCCGGAGTATCTTTTTTATCTGCCTGGGCAGCTGCGTATTTTCAGGCGACTGGTGAAAGAGGCGGGAACCCACCGTCGAGAGCGTCTGATGTGATTAGCGCTTACCTGTCGCTGTTTTTTAGTGCCTTTCTTGCGGCAACACTGCTGCCTTTTTATTCCGAGGTGGTGCTGGTGGCGCTCTTGAGTGCCCATCCCGATTTGTGGGTGATGTTATGGCTGGTGGCGACACTGGGCAATACTGCCGGGGCAGCATTAAACTGGTTGCTCGGGCGTTATTTTCTGCACTTTCAGGGGCGGCGCTGGTTTCCTTTTTCTGAGGATGCACTTGGCAAGGCGCAAAGTTGGTTTCAGCGCTATGGTGTCTGGTCTTTACTGTTAGCCTGGTTGCCGGTGGGGGGAGATGCTCTGACTTTTGTGGCCGGTGTGATGCGCGTACACTTTGCGGTATTCTGGCTATTAACTTTGATCGGTAAGGGCTTGCGTTATTTGGCGGTGATTTTTTTAGCGGAGCAGTTTGCGTCTTTGCTATAAAGGGGCGAGGAAACACTTGGGTAAAAAACAGGGTTGAATAGATGGTTGATATAAATCGTTGTTACTCCATTGATGATCTTAATCGTGCTGCCCATAAAGCCTTGCCCAAGGTCATCTATGATTTTATCGAGGGTGGCGCCGAGGATGAGCTAACGCTGCGGCGAAACCTTCAATCCTTTGATCACTATGAATTTGTACCCCGGGTCTTGCGTGATGTCAGCAACATCGATTTGTCCCGCCAGGTGCTGGGTATTGATTGCCGGATGCCACTAGTTTGTGCACCCACGGCGATGTCCTGTATGTTCCATCATCAGGGGGAAGAAGCGGTTGCTCTTGCCGCTGCAAAGGCCGGTGTGCCTTACACACTATCCACCTTATCGACACGCTCCATCGAGCAGATTGCAACGCTGTCGTCGGGGCCAAAACTTTTCCAGCTTTACATCTGGCATCAACGAGCGTTGGTTGATGAATTTATCGAGCGTTGTCGTCAGAATGGCTATCAAGGTTTGATGCTGGCGGTTGATTTGCCGGCTTTAGGTAAGCGCGAGCGAGATTTGCACAATGGCCATGGGCGAGCGCTGGAGTTGCGGCTAAAAACAGCTTTGGGAGCTTGGCGAACGCCTCGCTGGCTCTATCACTTTTTGCGCGGCGGGCCACCACAAATGGCCAATATGTTGGCGCATCTTCCCGATAATGCTAATGCCTTAAAGACCATTGATGTGGTTAATCAGCAGTTTGATGCCTCTGTAAGTTGGCAGGATGCCGAGAATTTGCGTGCACAATGGCAAGGTATGTTCGTGCTTAAGGGCATTCAAAGTGTAGAGGATGCCAAAAGGGCCGTGACGATGGGCGCCAGCGCCATCGTTCTCTCCAATCACGGTGGTCGCCAACTTGATGGTGCGCCGCCGGCGATGGCTATTTTGCCGGCGGTGCTCGATGCCGTGGGTGGGGAGTTGGAGGTGTTGATTGATGGCGGTATTCGCCGTGGCGCGGATATTATCAAAGCGCTGGCTCTGGGTGCTAATGCCTGTATGATCGGCCGCCCTTATCTTTATGGTCTGGCAGCGGGGGGGGAGGCCGGGGTGAGTCGTTCGCTGGAAATATTGCGCAGTGAGATGGAAAGGGTGATGAAACTAATTGGTTGTGACTCACTTGATCGTCTTGATGCGAGTTATGTGCGGCGTATTTCAGCGCTCAGTTAGGGTTTTGTTCGAAAAATATACGCTTGCTGGCTTGCTGGGATATAATGCCGGTTTTTAAAGTCGAGCTTGCTTGCGTCCGTATGTCATTGTTGGTGTTATTGCCGTGTCTTGTTCCTGATCGAGTGATTAATGTCTGAAGCTAATTTAAAAATCCGTGTTGTTATGAAGGAGCCTGCTTTGGCTGAAAGCAGCCCGGTGGTGAATGAATATGCATACCGTTGGGAGCGGATTGTTCCACTATTGCTGTTGCTTATCGTCGTGGGTTTTTTTGTGTTCAGGGGGTTTTCCGGACAAGTGTCTGTTATGCCCAGTGCTGCAGAGCAGGATATCCCACCTGCAGACAAAACAGTCGATTTTGAAAATGATGCTTCCGTCGCTGATCAGCCCACTTTGCTTTCAGCGAGTATAAACAATGACCAGGCAACGGCGGTGATCGCCGCTGAAAAAACAGAAACCGTTGAAAAAAGTATTAATGAGAATACTGATAAGGCTGTTAGTGAGAGTGTGACAATCGTTACCAGTGAAAAAGTGGCTTTAGCACCGGAAACAATACCGCAAAGTAAATCCGTACTGGGTGGCGAAAAAACGCGTATCCATTCCTCTACCGTTAAACGTTTTATGATTAGCGCTGGTGTTAAACAGCGAGAGCCGGTGGGTGATATTGGCGATATCATTGTTGATGCCAATCAGATTGCAACGGTGTATGTGTATTCTGAGGTTCACGGTTTAAAAGACCGGCACTTGGTCTACCTGTGGAAGCATAATCAAAAAGAGCTTGCCCGCGTTGAGGTGGGGGTCTGGGGTAATCTGTGGCGCAGCTATTCGCGAAAATACCTTAATCAAAAAATGCGTGGTGATTTTATTGTTGAACTTCGCACCGCTGAGGGTGAGTTGTTGGCCGAAACGGCATTCCAGTTTAACTGAACCCTGTTCTATAAATAGTTAGTGCTCATTCAGAAATTAGACAAAGAGATCCTGGCCAACGCAAATCTTGCGACTTA
>JAUXDF010000195.1 GCA_030618505.1 Spongiibacteraceae bacterium
ATTGCGGGTAGAGGCCGGAGGGGAGTCAGCGGTGATGCATCATATGCCCGCCATCCGCCACCACCTGATGATGCTGCTTAGCCGGCAAAGTGAGGATGCTGTGATCACCATGGAGGGTAAAGAGCTATTACGCAAAGAGGCCTTGGAGGAGGTACGTAAAGTCATTCTCTCCGAAGAGGAGGAGCAAAAAGTCATTGATTTGCTGTTTAATAGTTTTATTGTTCAGCGATAGGAGCCTGAACCGTAGGGTGCGGCCCCCGCACCAAAGCAGCCAAAGCAAACTCCCAGTGGTGCGGGGGCCGCACCCTACGAACCCCTCTCTATCTCCTCATACTGCTGATAATATTACGCCAAATACTGCTCAAAACTTAACTGATCTGCCGCCTCTATCGCTTTTTGATCCTGCCAGGACTGCTTCGCCAGCGCCGAAAACTCAGCCTGCTCCGCTGTACTCAGGCCTTGCTCGCTATAGTCTGCCGCACATTGTCTTGCCTGCTGCATGGCAAATTTGAAATACGCTTGCTGGTTATCGCTCAGCTGCTTGAGAATTTGTGCAGAAGGCGTCAACTCACTGTTATGCAGTTTTGCCCGCTGGGCGGCCACCGCCTCAGAGTGCAGCTTATCGTCATCGGCCTGATCCATCAGCTCTGCCACTTGTTCAATGCCTGCCATTAGCTCGGCCGCATAATCCTTAAAACTGCACTGACTGGTATTCCTGGTGAGTTGCAGCTCAGGGTCACGACCTCTTTCCACCACCGCCGTGAGGTTTTGCGCAGCCCGTTGATCTTCATCGAGATCCATTTCCGGGCTGTCTTGCAGCAGGCAAAAAAGCAAAAAGCTGTCGATAAAACGAATCTGCTCCGCATTGATGCCTAGCGGCAGATACGGGTTAACATCCAGACAGCGCACCTCAATGTACTCAACCCCTTTTTCAGACAAAGCTTGCAGGGGCGTCTCGCCCGAATGAATAACACGCTTGGGCCTGATTGAACTATAGAATTCATTTTCAATTTGTAGCAAAGAGGTATTTAACTGCTGGTATTCGCCGTTTTGCTTAAGACCGGTTTTTTCATAATCGGGGTGAGAACAAGTGAGTGCCGATAACAGTGAGGCGGTATATTGCTCCAGGCTGTTGTAGGAAACATTTAAGTGCTCCTGAGCACTGCTTTGATAGCCCAGATCACCCATTCGCAAGGAGGTGCCATAGGGCATACCCAGAGTCCCCTCCACCAGCGTTTGCAGATGGTGATCACGCCCCTTCAAAAAGGTCTGACAAACCGATGGTGAGGCGCCAAACAGATAAACCAGCAACCAGGAGTAACGACGGAAATTTCGAATCAGCTTAAAATAGTGGGTGGTTTTAAAGTCCTGCAAGGAGCCCTGATCAGCCTCCTGCTGTTGATACAACTGCCAAAAAGAATCTGGCAAAGAGAAGTTATAATGGATGCCGGCAATGGTCTGCATCAGGCGGCCATAACGATGACCAAGACCGAGCCGGTAAACGGTTTTCATCTTCGCCACGTTGGAGCTACCGTATTGGGCAACCGGAATATTTTGATCTCCCTCCAACACACAGGGCATACTGGAGGTCCACAGCAGCTCGTCGTTTAGCTGGCTATAGACAAAACGCTGGATTTGATCAAGCTCTGCCAGGCAATCGTCAATATTGCCGTGCACACCGGTAATAAACTCCAGCAAAGCCTCGGAATAGTCTGTGGTGATTTTGGGATGACTCAGTGCCGAGCCCAGTGTAACTGGATGAGGTGTTTTTGCTAACAGACCATTTGCCCGAATGCGCAAACTCTCTTTTTCAATGCCACGCTGAACATCCCCCAGTAGTGACTTGAGAGGAGAGCTGGCAATCGCTTTGAGCCGATTTTGGAGCAGGGTAGACAAAATAATTTCCCGTGCGAAAATTGCTTGCTGGTACCGATAAACAAGCAGCATAAATAATGAGTTTTCAGTGTAATCCTCCTCAATGGGGCTAAACAAGTTATTTTTCAAGAGCCAAAGAGAGACAATTTATAAAGGGAACAAGCGTATGAACCAGGCTTTCTTGCAGCAAGCAATCGACTTATCGCGTGAAACAATGACCGCCGGCGAGGGCGGCCCCTTTGCTGCGCTGATCGTTAAGGACGGCAAAATACTGGCTCGCGGCTGGAATCGGGTGAGCTCTGCCTGCGACCCCACTGCCCATGGAGAAATCGAGGCAATACGCAAGGCCTGCCAGCAGCTACAAAGTTTTTCCCTGCAAGGCTGCGAGCTTTACAGCAGTTGCGAGCCCTGCCCGATGTGCCTGGCCGCCTGTTATTGGGCCGGCCTTGAACAAGTTTATTATGCTGCCAGTCGCAGTGATGCCAGCGCAGCCGGTTTTGATGATCACGACATCGCCCTACAACTTGGCAAAGCACCTTGCGAGCAGCGTCTGCCGATGCAGCAAGCACTGCAAGACAAGGCGCAGGCGGTATTTGCTGAATGGCTACAAAAAGAAGATCGGATACCTTATTAACGACTAGCCAACAAAACTGCTCAAGCTCGCTGGCAACCAAGGGTTGATCGGGATAAACTTCCGCAGCTTCGAGCATTCCACACCCTGCCAACCACTGGCTTCACTAATATAGATGGACGTATGAGCGAAACGATAGATTTCAGTGCCGAGGGCATCGAGCAATTACCCCTCAAGGAATATACCGAAAAAGCGTATCTGGATTATTCCATGTACGTTATTCTCGACCGCGCGCTGCCCCATATCGGTGACGGCCTTAAGCCAGTGCAGCGCCGTATTATCTACGCGATGTCTGAGCTGGGGCTGAAATCCAGCGCCAAGTATAAGAAATCAGCTCGTACCGTTGGCGATGTCATTGGTAAATTTCATCCCCATGGCGATGGCGCCGCCTACGAGGCGATGGTGTTAATGGCTCAGCCCTTTTCCTATCGCTACCCTTTGGTAGACGGTCAGGGCAACTGGGGTGCCCCGGATGATCCCAAATCCTTTGCTGCCATGCGTTACACTGAATCACGACTGGCCAAATTTACCGAAACCTTACTATCAGAGCTAGGACAAGGCACCGTAGACTGGCAACCCAATTTTGATGGCACCCTCAATGAACCGGTGGTACTGCCCTCTCGACTACCCCATGTGTTGCTCAATGGCACCACCGGTATTGCTGTTGGTATGGCCACCGATATTCCACCTCACAATGTCAAAGAAGTGGTCTCCGCCTGCATTCATTTGCTCGATCAACCCAAGGCTAGCACGGAAGATTTAAACCAGTATGTTCTCGGCCCGGATTATCCCACCGATGCCGAGATTATTAGCCCACAAGCGGATATCCAGAAAATTTACCAAAGTGGTCGCGGCTCGATCAAAATGCGCGCTATTTACATGAAAGAGCAGGGTGACATCATTATTACTGCCTTGCCCCATCAGGTCTCCGGTGCCAAGATACTTGAGCAGATCGCTGCGCAAATGCAGGCAAAAAAACTGCCTATGATTGCCGATTTACGCGATGAATCTGATCATGAAAACCCTACCCGCCTGGTGATCATCCCTCGCTCCAACCGAGTTGATACCGACGCGGTGATGACCCACCTGTTCGCCACCACCGATCTCGAAAAGAACTACCGGGTGAACATGAACCTGATCGGCATTGATGGCCGACCCAAGGTCAAAGGTCTGCTGACCATTCTCACTGAATGGTTGAGTTTTCGCACCGAAACAACCCGCAAGCGCCTGCAGTATCGTCTCGACAAGATCCTCAAACGCCTGCATTTGCTCGATGGCTTACTGATTGCTTTTCTTAATATCGATGAAGTCATCCATATTATTCGTACCGAAGAGAAGCCTAAACCCGCACTGATCAAACGCTTTGATTTGAGCGACGAGCAGGCTGAGGCGATATTGGAGCTCAAGTTACGCCATCTGGCCAAGCTTGAGGAAATACGCATTCGCGCCGAGCAGGACGAGTTATCGCTGGAGCGCGAGCAGCTGGAAAAAATTCTTTCCTCTGAGCGCCGCCTGAAAACACTGGTGAAAAAAGAATTGCAGCAATGCGGTGATGAATTTGGCGATGACCGCCGATCGCCGATCGTCGCTCGCAGTGAATCAAAAGCCTTTAGCGAGACAGAGTTGCTCAGCGCCGACCCAATTACCGTGGTAATGTCAGAAAAAGGCTGGATACGCGCCGCCAAAGGTCACGATGTCGACGGCGGTAGTCTCAGTTACAAATCCGGCGACCAGTATAAATTTTCCGTGCAAGGGCGCAGCAATCAATCAGCTGTGATTCTCGATTCCACGGGGCGGGGTTATAGTATTGCCACCCACACTCTACCCTCCGCCAGAGGGCAGGGTGAACCGCTGACCGGTAGAATCAACGCCCCCAGCGGTGCCAGTTTTATGGGCGCGATGATGGGTGATGCCAAACAGTTATACCTGTTATTCACCGATGCGGGCTACGGCTTTTTTGCCCACTTTGCTGACCTTCAGACTAAAAATCGCTCGGGTAAAACGGTAATCTCGATTCCCAAGGGAGGACAGGTGATGCCACCGGCCAGTGTTGATGATCTTAAGGAAGGTTTGGTGATTGCGATCAGCAACGAGGGGCGCATGCTGGCCTTTCCGGCGCAAGAGCTGCCGGTTATGGCACGCGGCAAGGGCAACAAAATCATGAATATTCCCACCGCCCGACTGCAGGAGCGTGAAGAATATTTAATTGCAGTAAAGGTTGCTGCGCCAAAAGATCAGCTGGTGGTTTATGCCGGCAAACGGCATCTAACCTTAAAGCTCTCAGACCTTGAGCACTACCGGGGCGAGCGCGGAAGGCGTGGTAACAAACTACCTCGGGGTTTTCAGAAAGTGGATCGGGTAGAACTGCTGAAGGCAGACTAGGGGTCTGTCGTTTTCTTTCTGACTCCCAGCTCGTTACAATAAACATTAACCTGCTAACAAAGATAAGTTCATACTGTGAAAGAGATTATTCTTATAAATATCTCCGGTGATGACAAGCCGGGCGTGACCACATCGATAACGGAAATACTGGCCACCTATCATTGCAACATTCTTGATATTGGTCAGGCGGTTATCCATGACACCCTGTCGCTGGGTATCCTGGCTGAGATGACCGAGGAGGCGGAAAGCTCTCCTGTGCTCAAGGATGTATTGTTTTGTGTCCATGAACTGGGCATGACGGTACGCTTTAGCCCCGTCAGCGAAGACAGCTACAGCCAATGGGTAGCAGGGCAAGGCAAACCCCGCCATATCGTCACTCTGCTAGCACGTAAAATTACCGCCAATCAGCTTGCCAAAGTCAGCACGATTGTTATGCGCCACGGTTTAAATATCGGCGGGGTTAATCGCCTCTCCGGGCGTGTGCCGCTGGGGCAACCCGCTGATACCAGCAAGGCCTGCGTAGAATTTTCTCTCTTGGGTCGCCTTGAAGATCCGGAGCAGGTAAGACGTGATTTTCTCGAGCTTTCCCAAGCGCTCGATGTGGATATTGCCTATCAGGAAGACAACGTATTTCGACGCAATCGGCGCCTGGTAGCCTTTGATATGGACTCCACGCTGATAGAAGCCGAGGTGATTGATGAGTTGGCTAAACACGCCGGTGTCGGTGATCAGGTTGCTGCCATCACCGAACAGGCGATGCGCGGTGAGATCGATTTCACGGAAAGCTTTTGCCAACGGGTTGCCCTCTTAAAAGGCTTGGATGAATCGGTTCTGCAGCAGGTTGCCGAAAGCCTGTCTATTACCGAAGGGGCGATCAAACTCACCTCAACCCTGAAAAAACTCGGTTATAAAATGGCGATTCTGTCCGGTGGTTTTGGCTACTTTGGTGCCCACTTGCAGAAAAAACTGGGCATCGATTACGTCTATGCCAATGAACTTGAAATTGTCGATGGCAAAGTTACCGGCAATGTCGTTGGCACCGTGGTTGATGGTCAGCGCAAAGCGGCTTTATTAAGAGAGATTGCCGAGATAGAGAGTATTTCACTAGAGCAAGTTATTGCTGTTGGTGATGGCGCCAACGACTTACCCATGCTGTCGATTGCCGGCTTAGGTATTGCCTTTCGCGCCAAACCGCTGGTCAAGGAGTCTGCCCAGCATGCTATTTCCACCCTGGGACTGGACGGTATTTTGTATCTGATTGGTTTTCGTGATCGGGAAACGTTGATTTAGGGTACAAGCCCCTCACCCCAACCCTCTCCCGCAAGCGGGAGAGGGGGCTTAAGCAATTTCCGTAAATTCATAATCCATGCTTGGCGAGGGTGACTGCAAATAGTGACCCTGAATATAATTCACCCCAACCTGCCACAAAGTCGCCAGAACACCGGCGTTTTCCA
>JAUXDF010000456.1 GCA_030618505.1 Spongiibacteraceae bacterium
GCTATAGCGGTGACCACCTCACCATTGACCGGCTCACCAGCAAAGGCTCCATTGAGATCAACCAGGTGCAAACGACGTGCGCCTGCATCGACCCAACGGGCAGCCATAGCAACCGGGTCATCTGAAAACACCGTGGAGTCTTCCATACGCCCCTGGCGCAGGCGGACACATTTGCCATCTTTCAGATCAATAGCGGGAATGATTAACATCGTAATATCACCTTAATACTTATTTATAAAATAATTGATCAAACTAAACATCGGCTAGCCCGATCCAATCGGAAAGTTTCTGAGGGCTGCGCTTCAATGCCATCCCTTGTAGCCGTGATAGAGCCTGCGAAATCAAGGAGATATAGCGACCGAAACCCCTTGATTTCGCAAGCTCTATCACGGCTACAGGCTGAATATGCCTCTGTTGGGTTTCGTTGCATTCTACCCAACCTACTTACCATCCCACGCTAAAAAATTGCTTAATAGCTGCAAACCAACCGTATGACTTTTTTCCGGGTGAAACTGCGTGGCAAAAATATTCTCACTGGCTAGCGCCGCATCAAAGGTGCGGGAATATTCGCACACACCGGCAACCCGCTCTCGCTCAAGCGCTTCAACATAATAACTATGCACAAAATAAAAACGACTACCGGAATCTATCTTCTGCCACATCGGATGATCAACCGCCTGCTCAACACAGCTCCAGCCCATGTGTGGCACCTTCAAACGGTGCCCCAACTCATCACGCAAATCGTCACCAAAAAAATGTACTTTGCCCGGTAAAATACCCAGACACTCAACACCATCATTTTCGTCACTGCTATCCATTAAAGCCTGCATACCAATACAAATCGCCAACACCGGCTTTTCTACAATCGCCTGGCGAACCATCTGATCAAAACCCAGCCTGCGTATCTCCGCCATGCAATCGCGAATAGCACCAACACCAGGAAATACCACTCGATCTGCGCGGGCGATAACATCAGCATCCGCGCTCACTTCAACAAAAGCCTGCGGATCAGCATGGGCCAGGGCAGATGCCACTGAATGCAAATTACCCATGCCATAGTCAATAACAGCAACATGCTGTCTGGATTGATTCATCTGAATTCTCGTCTTCTATAATAAAAAACAGGGAGGGCAAAAAAGGGCAGCGCCAAAGCACCGCCCTACAGGATCACAAACTTCCCTTGGTAGAAGGCATCATGCCAGCCATACGCGGATCAGCGGTCAAGGCCATTCGTAGCGCGCGGCCAAAGGCCTTAAATACGGTTTCAGCCTGATGATGGGAATTACTACCGCGCAGATTATCAATATGCAAAGTCACCTGGGCGTGGTTAACAAAGCCCTGAAAAAATTCTGCAAATAAATCCACATCAAAACTACCTATGGTTCCACGGGTAAAGGGGACGTTATAGGTCAAACCGGGACGACCGGAAAAGTCCACCACAACCCGAGACAAGGCCTCATCCAATGGCACATAGGCATGACCGTAACGAAAGATACCTTTTTTATCACCCAGCGCCTGGCTTACCGCCTGCCCGAGGGTAATGCCAATATCTTCAACAGTATGATGATCATCGATTTCATAATCACCCTTCGCTTTAACCTCCAGATCAATCAAGCCGTGGCGTGCCACCTGATCCATCATATGGTCAAGAAAAGGCACGCCGGTATCAAAACTGGCTTTCCCGCTGCCGTCCAGATTTACCGAAACGCTAATCTGTGTTTCTAATGTATTGCGTGTAACGCTGGCCTGTCGTTGCGACATCTGCGCTTTTCTCCCTTCCAGCAGGCTTGCTCACCTCTGGTAATATGGTATAAACAATCCGGTATTATAATGAATCCCCTCGTGCTTTACATCATTGAGGGATAGAATCGAGCTGATCAGTGTCATTTATTAATTTACAGGAAGCCTTACTGTCGTTATGCCCATTATAGTTGAGCAGGTCACCGAGCCAAACGAACAAGACTTTATTGACCTGATCAAGGTCTACTCTGATTACCCGAATTTTTCCTCTAAGGATGAAACTGGCATTAAACAATGGCTGGCAGAACAACTATCAGCGCCGAATCAACGGCTCTATGCCGCTCGTTTTAATGACCGATTGTTAGGAGCCGCCTGCCTTCAGGGCCTGGATACCGGCACAACCGAAGCGCCATTAATCATCCACAGCTTTTGCGTGCGCAATGTGACCCGCCGCCGCGGTGTTGGCTCCAAACTGCTGCTTGACCTAAAAACCTTTGCGGATACCGAAAGCTTTTGCCTGACAATACAGGTACCCGACATGCATAACTCGCTGATTGGCCCACTGGAACAGCTCGGTTTTGAATTAGGCAACAATCGCCATTACAACTGGCCAGCATCTTAACGAAAACCCTCATTAATAGCATTCAACCAAACCTATGAGCGACAAAGTAGATATCACCATTATCGGTGCCGGCGTTATCGGTCTAGCCATTGCCCGCGCCCTTGCAAGCTATAACAGTACGGAGGACAGCTGGCATTGCGGCAATCTGCGAGCCGGAATAACCAACACACTCCATTGAATTTCAGCCTAATTCACGAGAGCTGTTCATCCCCCGTATCAGCTTTTCCCGGGTGTGCCGTGCCTCGCAAGGGC
>JAUXDF010000103.1 GCA_030618505.1 Spongiibacteraceae bacterium
ATGGCACCATTTAGAATCGCAATTAAGCTAATCAGACTGATAAATGATACGGGGAAACTACTTTTTTCCTCGACAATCAAAGCAAAAGGGGCATTATTATTGGCAAGACGTTCAATCGGTAGAGCCAATACCAAAGCCATCGCAACTAATACATATATTATTGTAGTAACTACTAACGCGATGATAATAGCGGTTGGTAGATTTTTCTCAGGATTGACAACTTCTTCTGCAACATTGACCATATCCTCAAAGCCAATGAATGCATAAAAAGCTATAAATGCCCCTACGACAATGGTTCGCCAGACCTCTAAAGTCATTGGTGGGATAAATTCGCGCCATCGCTCGAAAACCAAAACAAAATCCTCACTGGCGATAAACAAAACTACCAATATACCTCCAATCTCAATAAAAGTGACGGCTGCTGCAAATTTAACTGAAAGCGATACCCCTGATATAGCAATAGACGTAATCAATAGTACAAACAGTATGATTGAGAGTTCACTTGGGAAATCGAAGTTGAGTAGCTCGATTAAATAGCCATGAAACCCTCTGGCCATCACTCCTGCTGATACTATGCCAGCAAATACGATACTCCAGCCGATCAAACCGGTCAGCCAGGGTTTTGAAAAGGCATTATTGACATATTCGGCCTCACCCGCACTTTTCGGATAGCGGCTGGATAATTCAGCGTAAGTAAACGCAACAAAAGCTGCGATAATGGCGGAGACTAGAAATGAAAATGGTGCATAAACACCGCTAATACCTGCAATTTTGCCAGTAAGCACGTAAATCCCAGCGCCTAGAATTGTACCTACGCCATAAAAAACTAATAACGGCAAAGAAATCACTCTATTTAAGGTTGCTTTTTCTTGCATCAATTTCAGAAAAAATGAGTTGAGCGCGGACGCTTATGCAAAATATTAGTTTTACAGTACTTTTAAATTGTTTAGCTTCCCTTATAGAGCCATTTTTTGGAAGTGCTATGGAATCATGCGTTGCTGCTTGAATCCGTGAGCAACCGCTTTTTCTAGGTTAAATCGTAAGATTGATGAAGTTCCGGCATTTCAACACGAGTATGCTTTAAATGCTTGGCAAATTGTTGCATTACCTTTTCATCCCCGTGGACCAAAAAGGTAGTCTCCGGGTTACCTGTTTGCCGATGCCAGTTGAGTAGATCTTTCTGATCAGCATGAGCAGAAAACCCGCCAACCGTATGAATACTTGCCCGGACTTCAACATCTTCTCTAAAGATTCTAACACTTGCTGCCCCGTCTATAATACGCCTCGCCAGGGTTCCCATGGCTGCATAACCAACAAAGATC
The DNA here is from genome assembly GCA_030618505.1 of Spongiibacteraceae bacterium. Taxonomy (GTDB): domain Bacteria; phylum Pseudomonadota; class Gammaproteobacteria; order Pseudomonadales; family PIVM01; genus JAUXDF01. The sequence goes on from JAUXDF010000103.1 coordinate 1,323, forward strand.
ACACTGCAATCACGTCTCCAAAGGTTATGCTTTAGATGATGTCGAACACGGCCTCCGGTACACATACCTGACCCCGCCATTATTACCGCACCACCAGAAATCTGGTTAAGCGCCATAGACTCAGCCGTTTCCCGGGTAAAGTGTAAACCAGGAAGATCGAATGGACTTTTTCCATTTTTGAAAACCTCACAAGTTTCCTCATCAAAACATTCCGGGTGACGCGCAAAAATTTCAGTGGCTGAAATGGCCATGGGTGAATCGAGAAAAACTGAAATATATTCAGGCAATTTACCATCCTCAATACCTTCACGCAGATAGTAAAGAATTTCTTGAGCACGTTCCAGGGCAAAAGTAGGGATAATGACATTACCACCCCGTTTTACAGTCTTGGATATTAGTGTATAAAACTCATCTAACGTAGGTTCTAATAATTTATGTAAGCGGTCACCATAGGTGGTTTCCATGACAACAACATCTACTTCAGGTGGAGTATCTGGATCTCGAATGATAGCGCGTCCACCATAGCCAAGGTCACCAGAAAACAACACGCGTCGTTGTTTTCCATCTTCCTCTAGTTCTACTAGAATACAGGCAGAACCCATGATGTGGCCAGCATCAAAAAACGTTACTCGAATACCTTCTGCCACCTGGATAGGCTCATGATATTTTGCATTTCGACCAAAAAAATCAAAGCTGTTTAATGCATCTATGGTGGAATATAACGGTACTATTTCGGTTTGTGTCTTGTTAGAGCCAGAACGCTTTATTTTATTATTTTTGTAACGGGCTTCACTTTCTTGCAGGCTAGCTGAGTCCAGCAATATTAATTTAGCTAGCTCTCGTGAAGCTGAAGTAGTGATGATTTCGCCTTGAAATCCCCGTTTGACCAATAAAGGGATACGACCACAATGATCCAGATGCGCATGGGTCAGTAGCAAATAGTCAATGCTATCGGGTTCAAAACCAAAAGGCTCGGCATTGTCTTCATCTATTTCCCGACCACCTTGATATAAACCACAATCAATAAGTATTCGCTTGCCACTCACCTCAAGCATATGGCAAGAACCTGTTACATCTCGGTTAGCACCGTGAAATTGTATTTTCATGGGATTTATTCCTTTGCCTAAGACAGTATTTCATTGTAACGCTATCTAGACTATTATTGCACCAGAATTGCCAGATTTTCGGGTATTTGAAATAATACTCCATACCACTTCAATTATACTGGTTTCGTCAAATCTGGTTTTTAAACTCAACGTGCTCTGCAAATCCAGCACCTGCTTCAGTATAGATATTGAACACATCAGTTGCACCGGATTGGCGTAACCGTTGTTCCTCATCCGAGTATCTTGCCGTTGCGGCAATACGTCCGGAGAAAGAAATCACTTTCAGTTGTGCCAAGGCATCCAGGTTGGCTTGAAGATTCGGCAACGCTAGCATAACGAGTTCAATACTGTGGTCTTGTTCTATTTTATCCCAGAAGTCGGCATCGCTTGGATCACCGTGCAGAGCTTTGCGACCCATCAACTGATGTTTTTTGATCAATTCGGCATCCAAGTCGATACCCACCACTGTATCACCCTGCAGTTCACGCATTTTGTCATAAGCAGCGCTGCCAACTCTGCCCATACCAAAAATAGCAATGGTAACTCCGTGCATATCCAGTAGTCTGTCATCCGGAAGCCTTTCTTTGCCCTGAAACCTCATCCAGAAGGCTCTAAACTGGCTATAGATTCTGTCATCGAAGCTATTGAGCGGGGCAGCTACAACAAAAGAGAGAGAAAGGGCGATGGCAATTACAACCAACCATTCTCCTTCCAGCCAGCCATTGCTTACGCCAATCGCTGCCACAATCAGACCAAATTCACTGTAGTTGGTCAAGTTCAAAGTTGCCAGCAGCGAGGTTCGTGCCCGCAGTTTGAAACCGGTCATCAAAATAAAAAAAAGTGCAGATTTTACTAAGACAAAGGGTCCCAGTAAGAGTCCGATGATCAGCGCCTCCATCGAGAGTTGGCCTATCATTCCGATGGAAAGAAAGAATCCCACCAAAAACAAGTCTTTGAAGCCCAGCATCGATTTGGCCATCTCCGCCGATTTAGGGTGGGTTGAGATCAGTAATCCCATAATAAGAGCACCCAGATCATCTTTCACTCCACCTAGCTCAAACAATTCGGCTCCGCCCAAAGCCAACACCAGACCATACAGAATCAACAGTTCGCCATGACCTGTTTTTTGCAACAGATGGTGAAATAGAGGCCGCAGCGGGATGAGTAGAAACAACAGTAGCGCCCAGGGTGAAGGGAGCTTCCCTATAGATGCTGCTAGAAAGATGACTGCAGCCAAGTCCTCCATCACCAGGATGCCGATAGCGATTCGCCCATGCAGGGACTTCATCTCCCCTTTCTCCTCCAGCGATTTGACCACAAAAACGGTGCTAGAGAAACTCAATGCAAAGGCAAGCATCAGCGAAAGCTTGATGTCCAGACCTGAGAAGAGTGGTACGTTGAGTAAGGCCAGCCCAAAGATAACCGTTCCGAAGAGAGCAATGATGGTTGCGGTATGCAACACTGTCACCGCCCATACCTGCGGTCTTATCAATACCTTCAGGTTCAACTTAAGGCCAACGGTAAATAGGAGCAGCGTAATGCCCAAATCAGCAAGCTTCTGCAATGTCTCGCCACTGGTGATTCCGAAGGCATTGAGTACGAAGCCGGTAGCCAGAAAGCCTACCAGAGGAGGCAGACCAATAAGTCTTGCCATGAAGCCCAGAAAAAAAGCCAGGGTTATCCAGGTGACATCTCCCAGCGCAATAGCAACCCATTCAAAATCCATTACTTATTTCGCTCCCTGTACCGCACAACAAACTTTTCCAACTCAACCAGGAATAAGACAGAGGAAGCAACGAGTAGAACCCGTAACCATATATGCAAGTCGATTGCAGTCGTGCCAAACAAGGAATTCATGGGCGTCAAGTAGGTAAAACCAAGCTGGAAGATGATGAGTACAGCAATGGCAATCAGTACATATCGGTTGCCCGTTAATCCAGGCCAGTTTAAAACTGAGGCTGTAATATACCGAGAATTGAATAAATAAAAAATCTCAAACATCACCAGTGTGTTCACAGCGACCGTTCGTGCATGCTCGACACTGGCGCCTTGCTCCATCTCCCACAGAAAAAGCCCCATTGTTCCAACCATCAAAATAATAGAGACAAACACAACTCGCCAAACAAGGTAAGATGTAAGTAACGGCTCATGGGCATCACGTGGTGGGCGCCGCATTACATTCTTTTCAGGCGGTTCAAATCCCAGTGTTAGTGCTAGGGTAACTGTCGTAACCATATTCACCCAGAGTATCTGTACCGGTGTTAAAGGTAGTTGATGAAAACCAAACAAGATGGCGGCAAGAATAATTAACGACTCACCACCACTGCTCGGCAGAATGAAGAGTATAGCCTTTTTGAGGTTGTCATATACAGTGCGACCTTCTTCTACCGCATGAGTAATAGAGGCGAAATTATCGTCTGCAAGCACCATTTCGGCAGCTTCCTTGGCGGCTTCCGTTCCATTCTGACCCATGGCTGTGCCTACGTCTGCACGTTTCAAGGCTGGCGCATCATTTACGCCATCACCGGTCATAGCCACAATCAAACCCTGTTCTTGCAACAGTCTAACTAAACGTAGTTTATGTCCAGGATTTACACGCGCATACACATCAACATTTTGCACTCGTTGTCGCAAATCATCTTCACTCATTAATTCAAGTTCTTGTCCGGTAAGTACATCATCAGTATTAACGAGTTTTAGTTTTCGGGCGATAGTACGCGCTGTGGCACCGTGATCACCTGTGATCATCTTCACCCGGATCCCGGCCTTATCACAGGCTTGCACTGCCTCAATTGCTTCCTCACGAGGTGGATCAATCAAGCCAAACAGTCCCAGCAAGGTCAGGTCGTTTTCTACATCACTGAATTTTAGCTCCATCTGTTCATAGCTTACCGGCTTGACGGCAATAGCCAGGACACGCTGACCTTGTTGTGCCATCGCTTCAATACAGGTCAACCAGTAATTGCTATCCAAAGGCTGCTTGCCATCCACCGTTCTCTGATGAGCGCACATTTCCAATACACGTTCAGGTGCCCCTTTGAGAAAAATGAAGGCATCACCGGTATGACTGTGATGGAGCGTCGCCATAAAACGGTGTTCTGATTCAAATGGTATAAGATCAGTGCGCGGATATTGTTTACTCTCAACCTCAATATCCAGTCCGGCTTTTAAAGCAGAGACTAATAATGCTCCCTCCATCGGATCACCATGAACCAACCAAACACCGTTTCTTTGTTCTAGCGATGCATCATTACAAAGCATCGCAGCCCTAACCACCTCTAGCAGAAGAGGCCGTTCTTCCAGAAGTACATTCCTATTTGACAGTGATATCGAACCGTGGGGATCGTAACCTGTACCACCTAGCTCAAACCGATGGATGGCGGTAACAATGGTACGTACGGTCATTTCGTTACGGGTCAGGGTGCCGGTTTTGTCTGAACAAATCACCGTCACTGCCCCCAGCGTCTCAACAGCAGGTAATCTGCGAATAATGGCATTACGCTGGGCCATACGCTGTACACCGATAGCTAGCGTAATGGTCATAATTGCAGGTAATCCTTCAGGAATTGCAGCTACCGCCAGACTTACAGCAGCAAGAAACATTTCAGTAGCCGAATAATCTCGAACAAATAAGCCGAAAGCGAAAGTAATAGCGGCAATACCCAGAATGACTATCGTTAGCCAACGGCCAAACTGGGCCATTTGAAGTAATAGAGGAGTCGTTACCGACTCTACTTCCGATACCAGTGTACTGATGCAACCAATCTCGGTTTGTGTGCCGGTCGCAACAACCACACCAGAACCTTGACCATGGGTAACCAGAGTACTCGAGTAAGCCATGCAACGGCGATCGCCGATAACGGTCTCCTGTGCGACAGGATCTATGATTTTTTCTACCGCTATCGACTCACCTGTCAGTGCTGACTCCTGAATTTGGAGCCCCTTTACTCGGAATAAACGTAAGTCTGCCGGTACCTTATCTCCTGATTGCAACAAGACGATATCACCAGGTACTAGGTCTTCAGCCCGGATCGTCATTTGTCGACCATCACGCAACACCATTGCATTCGGAGAAAGCATCTGTCGGATAGCTCTCAAAGCATTCTCGGCTTTACCCTCTTGCAGGAATCCGATTACTGCGTTGAGAACAACCACCCCTAGAATCACACTGGCATCTACCCAGTGTCCCAGCATTGCTGTAACGGCGCTTGCAGCAATCAACACATAGATCAGTACATTATGGAATTGGTAGAAAAACCGCACCAGTGGGCCACGTGACTTCGGCTCAGGAAGTCGATTTGGCCCATGTTTAGCAAGTCTGTTACTTATCTCTTCATTTAATAGTCCATTTGCTGTCGTTTCAAGTGATTCGAAAACTTCTTTTATGCTCTCGGTATGCCAATTTTCCGATGTCAAAACCGATTCAATATCTGACAGCCCCTTTAGTTTTCTATACACTCTAAGAGACCGACGTGTAACTACCGCACCCACAACAGCTAAAATGACTAAAATCACAAGAATAGTCAGCCATTCGATGACTGCAATATCAAATCTCCATGTAAGATCATCATTCATCAGGGTACCTTTGTTGGGTAAGTGATCACTAACTACAATTGAATTCCAGGTTATCTTTCATTGCTCAACTTTTGAGGTCCGGAGTTCCGGTATCCGGCAATCCCTGCTCTATATTTTTTCTTGCTTCCCTGGCAAGAAGGAAATAGCGTTTACGAAATAATTCCAGTTCTTCCTCCTCAAGCTCCTCCAGGTTTAATAAGGCGTTATGTGCACCATCTATTGAGCGTATCAGCCCATCAAGTTTAACCTGCTTCGCTTCAGTATCTATATTCTGGGTATGCTGGATCAAGAAAACCATTAAAAATGGTATCGATTGTAGTAGCAGTATTTATTATTAATTGCCAAGTATCACTAAATCCAAAAATTGGGCCACTAATAACCCAAACAAAAATGATTAAAAAGGCCGCATAGAAAGCCAGTGGTCTGCCCGTAACAAACGACGACCATTGGAAAACGGGAAAATCTATTATTAGAGGTGCCCTTATTCCATTTCGGTACGTTTTCATAATAGGTCCCAATCAATTTACTTGATTGTTTTTTTACTTTATCAAGCTGTTCATTCTGCAACATGTCTCTTCCCCTCAGGATATCGAACTAAGGAACGATCACGAAATAACTTGAAAAAATTGCTAGTCTTTTTATCCGTCTTCGGCGTTGTAACAATAGTTCCGTAGTAAACTATTTAACGAGGATTTTCGGGAATATGGACGATTTTTACCGCTTTTGCAACCGATTTATTTTTGACCAGACAGCCTCTTAGTCCCAACTCAGATTATTTTTATGGCAATAAACCTTGGGAAACTGGAACTAAATAAACCACCAAAACGTAAATAAAACCACAGGACACAGAGATTTAAATCTTTATTTCTCTGTGCTCTCTGTCATCATCGGAAATGTTTTCACGTCGATTACCACCAGAAGTAATGTGACACAGCGCATTCGGAAATTCGAGTCTTAGGGGGTTTGCCATCACTGCCATTAAGTTAAGAAAAAAGGCTCCTTCTCCAGAGGGAGAAGGTTGGGATGAGGGAAAATAAATGCTTGATTTTTAACACAGTTGCTCTCTATCAGGAGAGGGCTTATCTTCAATTCGGGATCTGACCCTATTCTACTCTGAATGATGCCATGGTTTATCCGGCCTACACTTGCTTAATCCTCGCCAATCGTTATCAACCGCCGAATCTCATCATTGCGAAAGCCAATCGCCATCGGCCGGATAACATTGGGAATGACCGCCACATCATAGAGCTCTTCGATAACCCCGGTAATACGTAACCAGTGCACCGCATCGCCAGTACGCAAATCAATGATCAATAAGCCACAGCGCGGCTCAGCCTGTTTGTCAGCCAGGTTTTTATCCAGCGCCAAGCCAGAGAAAGTCTTGTTGTGCCGCGGACCGGATAAGCCGATGACTGCAAAATCACCGATAAAGCTCAATCCTCGCGCATAGCCCGGACAAAAACAAACCCGTTCGAAACAGCCACGTTCACGATCCACATAACCGAAATAGCCGGTACCCGAATCCATCAACCACAATTTTTCCTGGTATAGACGCGGGGAATGTGGCATCGACAAGCCATCAAGGATAATCTCGTTACTTTTCACATCGATCACACAACCGCCGGTTTCACGTTGGTCACGCCAGCCATCGGCAACATCGGATTGACTGACACTGGTCACATAGCGCGCTTCTCCTTGATCAATTGCCAAGCCATTCAGATGACAACGATCTTCGGCGGCAAGTTTTGAGATAAACGGCGGTCGCCATAGGGGTTTAAAACTATGGCTATCACTGACTGTCGCCAAGCAACTGAACAGAGTATTGACAAACAAAGGTCGGCCTTGCAGGTCAAGGCCAATATCGTGGATATCCAGATCACCGGTAGTCCAGGCCAATTGCGGAACATAGCAACGATCATAATCCTGGTAAGTTTGTCCCGGCAACAAACTGTTATCAAAACGCCACAGCTGATATAAACTGCTCATAAACAGCTGCTCGCTACTGACGTGTAAGCCCATGCAGCGA
>JAUXDF010000111.1 GCA_030618505.1 Spongiibacteraceae bacterium
AGTGTCACCATCACTAATAATTCATCTCCTCTGGGAGGTGGTTTCTCGGGCGGCTCAACTGATTTTTTATACGCAAGTAATACTGTTATTGCAGGTAATACTGCAACGACTGGGCCTGACTGTTTCGGTGCAATAAGTATAGCCCCGACAGACATTGTTGTTGTTGAAACCCTATCGGCAGATTGCGCCATATCGGGTGGTGGTGGTCCTTTAACGGGCACTGATCCTAATCTTAGTCCACTCGCTAATAATGGCGGGGCAACGTTTTCCCATCTCCCTAATGAGGGTTCGATCCTAATAGATTCTGGTGCAACGACTCTTTCTGTAGATCAAAGAGGTGAGCCACGCCCATCCGGAACGGGTGATGATATAGGTGCTGTGGAAATCCAAAGCGTGGCACCCCCTCCTGCCGGTGTCGAACTCAGTGTTGTCGCAATTCCAAGGTCCTTTAATACCGATACCGATACATTTAATAATGTTGAGGTCACTGTATTCAATCAGGGGCCTGATACTTCAAATTCTACAGTGCTTACTGTTTCCTATGCGGGTGGACTAGAATCTGGCCCGTTGCCAGCAAGTTGCTCTGTGGTTAGTGATACACAAGTCCTATGTGACTTAGCGACTATTGTAGTGGGGACACAGTCAACGGTAGATTTGAGCTTACGTTTTGTCACTGCTTCATCACAGGGCTTAGTCATTGCCGTAACGTCACCGGAGTTGGATAGTAATCCATTGAACAACACGGCGACGCTTCCAGTTGCATTAAGAATCGTAACGGCGGACATCGGTGCTGCTATAAATGTTATTGCGGGTGTTAATGAAGAAGGCTCATCGCTTGAAGGTGAGGCTGTAGTTTATGAACTAGTTGCGCAAAACTTTGGGGCGGGCAGGGCGACCGGAGTAGTGGCCCGCGCTCGATTGAGGTCTGGTTGGGAAGTTACTTCTCTCGGTGCAGACTGTGTCAATGTTGTAGAAGATTTAAATAGATATGTAGAGTGTGCTTTAGGAGAAATACCTGCCCCAGTATTGGCGAGCATACCCACAAGGGCTTCGGCACAGTTTACTGCAATACCAGGTAATACCTCTCTTTCATTGACGGTAACCGGTGCAACACCAGACTACAACATACAAAATAATGTCGTTGATTTTGGTGCAGATGTGAGGACTGTTATACAGGAAATGCGCGCTGAAGCATTTCCTGTACCCAGCCTATTCCCAGGAATGGGAACTGCCGAAGTGAAAATAAATTTCATTAGCGGGTTTGCAGGCCCTGGGCAGTCCGCAGAAATCAAAATTAGGGTCCCGAAAGTTGAAGGCCTTGTTGGGACTCCTGAGATAATAATGATTGAGCTCGGAACGGACAAAACCTGCTCTACCCAGCATGACTTTAGTGAGTTTATCTTTTTATGCACAACTACTGCCGGGTGGTATTCCTCAATATATATTGATTTAAATTTCAATAAGGTTGGCTCCTATGAGGTGATAGGTAGCATAAGTTCTCTTTCGGGGTTTGACCCTGACCTGTCTGATAATACGGCTATTTCAACCATCGTTATCGAGCCCTTTCCACCATTCTCACCCGTCTATGTGCGGGGGATTGAGGTAACTCAAGCCGTACAGAACTGGGAGAATGGTGTCGATTTATTCAAAAGAAAGAAAACAGTTGTGCGTGTAACGCTGCAGGATCCACTTGATATAGGAATGGTTGCCTCTGGAAGGCTTGTCGGGTTTCTTAGTGACTCACCCCATACCATTGGAACAATCTTACCTTCTACTGGTAGGGAAGTTGTTTGGGAAGATACAGAAATCAGAAAGAACAGCTTAGATTTTCTTCTTCCAACGTCATGGACAACAGCAACTACATTAAGATTAGAATTTGAAGCAGATGTGCTGGGTCGCCAGGTTATTTGCCAAGAGCCAGATATTGAATCTAATTGTAAAGTTACTGTTAATTTTTTAGATGCGGTTCGTCCTAAAATAAATTTATATGGAGTAGGTTTTTGGGAAGATGAGTTGATAAGCATTGTTCTGGACAATGTTGATGGAGAAGTTCCTCCAAGTGCAAGGGGAACAGTTACTCTAAGCTTGGATGGAGAGGATATAACCTTCGGCGCTGCAGCGCTAGATGCCGGTATCAAAGTAAAAATCATGCTGGCACTTGGTCTTACAGTTAATCAGGTTGAAGTAATAAGCAGAAAAGCGGGAGAAAAAGGACTGACTAAAAGTCAGTTTGGCTATTGGATTTCACTGCGGACACGAAAAAACTACCCGCCCGCACAACTCACATCAAATTTAATAGAACCAAATGCCACAGTCGCGGTGAAAACAGAACAAGACGGTGGTGATTATATTGCTCCAAATATTTATGATATTGTCGAGCAACACAGAAGACTGCTTACGACATTGCCCACGGATAAGATAGTCGGTTCAATGGGTTATTTGGGTTCGGTGTTTGAACATCGCCCTAGTGCTAAGGAAGTAACTAATCGGCTAAAAGAGTTAAAAGATATTGATGAGAAGAACGATCCACAGTTGATTGCTGACACGAGATACGCTGGTTACATGCTAGGAAAGAAGCCTCGATCTTCTTCGTTTGGAGGCATCTCTAGTGGAGCTGCACTCGCATGGTATGACAATGAAGTAACGGGCACATTAGATTCTGGGCGATCTAGAAACGTAGGCCCACATGAAGCCTATCATGCTGTTGGAAAAGATCATGCGGGGGTTATCGATGCTAATGGTGACCCAGATGATGGAGTAGATCCTGATGTGGTTCTGGGAATATGTGGGTCTGTTTCTAAAGTTGGCATTACGAAGCACCCATATATTGGGAAGATCAACGGACTTGAGCACCCCGAAGACAGTGTTAGCGGGTATTCACAAGATAGCTATCCAACATTAGGACCGTTAAATAATGGCTCTAGCCGGGAGGTATGGGGGTTTGATACCCGATTTTTCTCAGTAGACACGCCGCTAAGAGTCGTTGATCCAAGAAAGAATTCTGCTCTAATGGGATATTGCAGTACAGGGTTGCAGCAGCAGCGCTGGCCATCCTCGTTTGGTTATCTAGCAGCAGTAACGGGTATAGCGCAGGGTTTTCTTGGTACGCCTAGGAAACCTGCAGACTTTACCGGTGCAATACTGCTTGTTAGCGGCAGTATTGGTGAGGTAGTCAATCTGCAAGTGACTCCGCTCATTGGTTCTCTGCCTGAACCGGAAAATGCGGGTACGATTAACCTTTCCCTTATAGATGTTAATGGAAATCAGGTAGACACTATAAGGGTTCCAGTTTTTACATCTTTCTCAGATGTTGACCCAGGTTCTGATCCAGTAGACCTGTCGCCTTCTGATGATGAGTTTCAGGCAGCACTACGAAACCCTGGTGGCGTAGGCACAGAATTAATCGTTTCTAAAGATGGCATTGAGATCGCGAGAGTAACAGCTTCTGATTCCCCCCCGGTAGTAACGCTGCTCGCACCGGTTTCAGGCGGTCAAGTAGAACAACCAGGAATCACTATTGCGTGGCAAGCAAGCGATGATGATGGCGATCCGTTGACCGCATACGTGTTATACAGCCGAGATGATGGTACAACATGGAAGGTCCTCGCCAATGGCCTTCATGGAACTCAGTATTTTGCCTCACTCTCAACACTGAGGCAGTCAGAAACAGCAAGATTCAGAGTCATCGTTTCAGATGGGTTCAGATCAGACGAGGTGATTTCACCGAGCATGGTTGTGTCCAATTCGCTACCAACTGTCGTCATTACCACGGTAACTACCCCCGTTATGAAGCTAGAGGTTCCGATAATGCTTGAAGCGCTGGTGTTTGATGCTGAAGATGAATTGATTAGTCAGGAAACTTTATCTTGGTCATCCAGCATTGACGGGCCTCTTGGGCAAGGTGAATCAGTGTACGTAGAAGGGGGTAAATTGACGCACGGTTGTCATATTATTCGGGCTGAGATCACTGATTCTGCTGGTGACACTGGCGTAGGAACTGTAGCTATGGGTATAGATACGGAATGCTTGGAAGAAGAAACGCTGGGCGTAATTTTACTGCAGCCTTATGGTCAGCCGGGAGAGTCACAGAGCAGTGAATTCTCTTCAACGATACCTGATAACAATATAATCAACCTTTTTACCGGTCAAGACCTAGAAATTCAAGCGCCGCCTGGTCAATATCAACTTACAGCGCAGGACGATTTATCACCGTCAGCGGTTACATGTGAAGATCCGTCAGGAGATACCTTGCCCAACCTGCAAGTGGGTATCACAATGATTAGCTTGGCCGCTAAGGAGACCATTAAATGCAGGGTGAATTTATCACCAAGTGGCGATGATGGTGGTGTCAATGACAGTGATAATGATGGTGTTGGTGATGATCTTGATTTATGTTTTGATACACCGCCAACTGAAACTGTTGATGCCTCTGGCTGTTCAGTTCGACAAACCCTAAGCGAGCGTTGTGATAGCCAGAAATCTAAAAATCACGGTAAATTCGTTAGCTGTGTTACTCGTGCCTTGAAGGATCTGTTTAAAGATGGACGAATAACAAGGGAAGAACGTGCAAGATATCTCTCAGACGCGGTTCATTCTAAATAATTTTTAGGGCATATTAAAAGACTGCTTTTAGGTGCTGGCAAATTAACTTCTACGAGAGCAGTAGCGCAGGCTAAATTACTAGCTTGTGCCTAACCAGAAACCGGAAGTTTTCGAAAATTAAGTCCGCTCCTGGCCAACGCCAATCTAGCTCCTAGGCCTTTTCAAGGTCTTTAAGTCGCAAGATTTGCGTTGGCCAGGATCTCTTTGTCTAATTTCTGGATGGGCACTAGCTTGTCAATTGGCAAGCAAAACTCCCTTTGAAAGGCATAATGGGTTTTTTTACGGTTGATGATATGCCTATCCATAAGAGCAGCATAAAAACAAAAGGTTTTAAATACTATAGATAGAATGAAAGGGATCACCCTGCTACTGACCTATCGCTCGGAATGACGCAGACGACATAGCGGCACTACTAATTTCATTTGAACTTGAATTGTTTTTCATGATGGCAATTTCTGCACTAGGGTGATAAGCCTGAGCACTTACTGTAATAAATTTCGACGTATAAAGCGGTTGTGTTTTGTTTGCGTTGATATTTAATGTGCCAACTAATTTTAACAAACTGTGGGTTGGTAATAATTAGGGCTTTTCTGCTATCATTCCATCATGACTTGCTCGTCCATCATCCTCCTACGATGTTGGAGCAATCACTAGTTTACGTTAGTAAAATTACTGAATACATTAAATAATCTTGTGGGTAAGTCCTTAAGCCAAGCCGCCAGATTGATAATGGTCAATGGTGACAAATCAGTTAGTACGGAGAGATATGTGTATGTCTAGCACTAAGCAGATGGAGAAAAACGGCGTGATGTTCGTCGCCGGCGAAACAAATACGGTATATCAGCACACCGCCGGTTTGGTAGTTCTGGATAGCAGTGATCGCCCTGATTTCGACTACGCGCACTTTCGAGATTTTATCATCGACAGAATATCGCTGATTCCACACTTTCGTTGGAAATTGCATGAAGTTCCGTTGGGTCTGGACAGGCCATATTGGGTGGAGGATAAAAGCTTCAGCTATGACCATCATATTAAACGCATTGCAATACCCAGTCCTGGTGACCGTGAAGCCCTTAGTGAAGTGGCAGCACATCTCTATAGTCGTCACCTGGATCGTAAGAAACCTTTATGGGAGATCTGGTTTATCGAAGGCTTGGAAGGCGGAAAATTTGCCATCATGCAAAAATTGCATCATTGCATGATGGATGGCCAGGGAGCCAGCAAGCTCGGAGAGCTTTTATGTGATTTTGAGCCTGATCCACAGGGTAAAAAAACCGTGAATGAAAGCATTGCCAAGGCGACGCCCGGCAGGATACCCAGCTCATTGGAAAGATCAACTCATACGGCGCTGCACTTGATGAGATTGCCTCGGCAAATGACCCGGGTTGTTTACGATATGGTACGTCCCAAAATATGGGAAAAACTCCCTTGGCAGAAAAAGTCAAAAAAGAAAAAGCCAGTCATCCCGATCACTTCATTTAACGCGGATATTGGCTGCGACAGAGCCTTTGTTTTTGGCTCATTATCATTGCCCGACATAAAGGTGGTAAAAGAACATTATGGGGTGTCAGTTAATGATGTTGTTATGGCGCTGGTTAGCGGCTCCTTGCGACGTTATCTGCTCGCCTTCAGCGAGCTGCCAGCTGATTCACTTCGCACTAGTATCCCTGTCTCTCTGCGCGCTAGCAATGAGGGTGACGCTGAAAGTTTTGGTAACAAGCTTACGACAACGTCAGTCACCCTGGCGACGGATATCAGCGATCCCGTAGCGCGCCTACATGCGATCAATCTTGAATCGGAAGAGTCGAAAAACCAAGCTCGCGGTGGCGGTGTGGGTTTCATCGAGGTTCTTCAGATACTGCCTCCAATTGTTGTCAATGCTTTAATGGTGGCTGTGCCCCCAGAACAGGCATTGAATGCCATGGGTGCCAATCTGGTGATATCCAATGTGCGAGGTAGTTCCGAGCCTTTGTATATTGCCGGGGCACGCATGGAAACCATGTATCCCATGTCGATTCTCACCGGCGGGTTGGGTATTAATATTACCTGTCTGAGCTATGTCGACCAAGTGGATTTCGGTATTGCGCTGGATCCTGATTTGGTGCGGGAACCCTGGTCACTGATTGCAGGCCTGAATGAAACGCTGACGGAATACCTGAAATTATGCAGCAATAAAAAAAGTGTCAATAGAAAACCTGCGGTGAGAAAAAGATCTACTGCGAAGTCAAAAGCACCGGCAAAGAGCAAAGCATCAGTAAAGAAGAAATCCACTGCCAGCAAAACCGCTCGGGAAACAAAACGTCCGACAGTTGCCAAAAAAACCACAACGAAAAAAATGCCTCAGTCAGATTAGGCAGGGGAGACTGATCAGCGACAGATATGCAAAGTCCCTGTGGGTATGTCAGCTTTCGGCGTAAGCAGATCTTTGAGACCCGATTTCAGCGTTGAATTTTGATGTCAGCTTTATTTGGTAAAGTCGATAAGGCTCCACATTTTACGACCGTTCGGAATGTGGAAACTGCGGTCTTTCAAGTTATACAGGAAGCTTGAGAAACACTTTTCGAAAAACCTATAAAGCGGACACTGATTTATGTGGAGTTACCAATATATTTCTCCGGCCGGATACTGATTCTAAAAGCCTGAATACCCTTAGGGTGATTTGGTATCTTCAGAGATATGATCTTCCGCAGTTATATCTTCGGGTTCGGGTTCGGGTGCTTCATAGGGAGTAATCTGTAACAAAAGCCCCATTTGAGGGTGATCCAGATAATGAAGCTCCTTGCTGCGCATTTTTCGATGCTGTTTCATTGTCACGACTCTCTTGTTGAGGTATTGGTTTTCAATAATCGCTTGAAATTGGCTGCCAAATTCCTGTAAATCATTCCATTGAATATCGCTGTTGTCGAAGACGTCGTTTTCGCTGTCTTGATCGTTGTTCTGGGGAATATAGGGCTGAGAAGGGAGCAAAGGCAGCAAAGGCCAGGGCTCTCCTTCTTGGCCGACGTTGATAGTGAAGCTGTTTAACCACAGGTTGGTTTCAATATGTAGGTAGCGTTCTCGTGAAAGGCGGATTGAACCTTCCAGTTCAAAATGATTGTCATACTGTCCGCCGCCATGAATGGCAATGTTGGGGGCGGTTTTTCGGCTGTCTATTGCTTGTATCCAGCTTTCATGAAATAACACCTGTTGCTTACCGCTTCGGTGGATACGTTTAACGGCGGGCAAAAGTTGTTTTTCGCTGTCTGCCAAAAGGGTAATGGTGTTTTTATCTGTAGCCTTTAAATCTATTGGGTCGATTATCTCCTTGATATTTTCTGGCTGCTTCTGAATCAGTGTGAGCAGTGGCTCCGGGTATCGCAGTTCCAGATCGTCTGGCCAGCTTTCACTGGTGTCTGAGTCGGCACTGTAGTTAGTGAAAATACTCAGTTCAACATGATACAAACGGCTATCAGTTTTATCTTTTTCACTATCCGCACGGGCTGTGTTTATGGTACTGCTAATTATCAGCAGTGCCAGCGAGAGAAATGTCTGTGTTCCATTCAGCGTCATAGGGTAAACCTTAGGCCAGCTCTTCTAGTAGTTGTTCAACAGCCTGAATGCGATGCTCGGCATCAGGTAGCTGTTTTTTAAATTTAAGTGCGGTAGCGCCGACCATCTGGAAGTCTTGTGGATTGTTTTGTACTAGCATGACAATCTTCATTGGGTCAACGGTGGTGTCTTCTGCAAAATCCAGTCTACCACCTGAGGCGCTGGTTTCTATTTTTTCTATACCGGTCTTTTGTGCGGACAGTTTTAGTTCAGTGACTTTAAAAAGATTTTTTACCTGCTCGGGCAACAAGCCAAAGCGGTCGATCATTTCTATCTGCAATTCTCTAAGATCATTGTTGCTTGATGCGCTAGCGATACGTTTATACATAATCAGTCGTGTATGCACATCTGGCAAATAATCATCGGGGATTAAAGCGGGGATACGCAGGTTGACTTCACTGCCGTTTTTAAGCGGTTCTTC
>JAUXDF010000036.1 GCA_030618505.1 Spongiibacteraceae bacterium
AGTAATCGAACAAAACGTCATTTAAACAGGAGAGCCATTATGGCGCTAAAACAGAAGCTGATTTCGGCCAGTACACTTTTGATGCAAGCGGTGGGCGAACTAATCCCCTTGCCAAAGTCTGTGAGAATGACTCTCGACGGTTTTGAGTTTTTGCGAACAGTCACCGGCTACCAGATAAGTCAGGCGATCAGTACCGCAAAAAAGCTTGGTCTATTTACTTTTCTCGAGAACGATAAGTCATTAACAGAGATTGCCAAATTTCTGAAGATGACTGAACCTGCTTCCATAGTTTTACTCGACCCTTGCATCGTGGCCCGCATAGTAAAACGCAAGACAAAGAATGGTGTAGAAACCTATGGTTTGACGGACTATGCCAGAAAGATTTTCATCACCAAATACTGGAACCCTCAAAGTGGTCAGGTTGATTTCATTGACTGCAGTTGGGACACCTGGAAAGACTTACCCGAAGTACTACAAGGTAATGACGGCCATGCCCACTTGAAGGTATACAATCGCGATAGTCCGATCATACTCAATTCAGCATCAATGATGACCTCCATGCTCTACAAGCCAGCACAAGAGCTTGCTAAACAGCTGGACTTATCCAAGGTAAATAATATTGTTTGCGGCACCGTCGGTGTCAGCATGGCGAAAGCGATGATGGAGCAAAAACCCAGCATCGATCTTACTGTCTGCTGCTTACCTCAATTAATTGATATATTGCCCGACGTTTTTAAACAATTTAACTATCAGAAAGAACCATTAGAAATGGTAAGAAATACAGGCGATGCCAAAATTGACGGCTGGGGTGAAGTAAATATATACGAGATGATCTTTCTGATAAGAAAATTCGCATGGTTCACACCTGACCACGGTATCGACTACTTGAATCGCGCCATGACTAATATTCGCCCAGGCGGCTACGTCATCCTTTGGGAACCTTATGCCGACATGTATGACAATGTGCCATGGTTAAAATCCAGCTTGCAACTGGCTGATGGCATGCTTGGAATGCCCGCGCCTTTATGGACAAAAGCACAGGTTGTAGATTTTGTGAATAAAGCCGGCTATGACGATGTAAAAATTGTTGATACCGCCGGCGGAACCTGCACATTTATTGTAGCAAGAGTACCTGATAAAAAGGCGCCGTAGCGTCTTGACCTCAACGCAAGCACACTTACTATATGGGCTGGGCACAGAAATAATCACTATTGTCACTAGCAGCACCCGCCACTATCAATAACGGTACTGCCCCGCCTCAATCTCCCGTTGTAATTCTTCCGTTAAGGGTATGTAGCTATCCGCTTTTGGTAAGCGCACGAAAAGACGATCAGTATTTTTTTGCACATCAAAGCCTTTTTCTTTTAGTGGCCCCTTCATGTGCTTAAAGGTACCCGTAAGCTGAACACCTTCATTTATGCCAAGAAAAATCGGAATCGAATAGTCTGGCATGTTAGCTTTGAGTTCTTGCAAAAAGACCGAAAAATCAAACTCTTCAAGAGGCTTATCCAGACGAATTGAGGCCATGCCTGCGCGGCCATCGGTATTGGGTATTTCAACCCCATAAACCACGGCTTCACTGACGCCGCCTGCCTCATCAATAAGCATTTCAACTTCAGTGGTAGAAACATTTTCTCCCTTCCACCTAAAGGTATCACCCGTGCGGTCAACAAATTGAGTATGCCGAAAGCCCAGATCACGCATAATATCGCCCGTATTAAACCAGCGATCTCCCTTGGTAAAAACATCCGTTAATACGCAAATGTTGGATTTAGCCGGATCGGTATAACCATGAAACGGCGTCCTTTTGGTTATTTCCCCAATCAATAAACCAACCCCACCCTTCTCCACTTTGCTCAGATATCCATCCGAAGTTTTCACGGGCGTATCTGTGTCACGATCATATTTCACAATAGCGTAAGGGAGAGGACTAAAACCCACGGTTTGATCAAGATTAAATAAATTAATAAAACCGATGTTACCTTCGCTAGAACCGTAAAACTCGACAATACGATCAATGCCAAACCGTTGTTTGAACTCTTTCCAGATAGATGGACGCAGACCGTTGCCTACAATAGTGTGAACCTTATTATTTCTGTCACTGGGGTCTTCTTCCTTCTCCATAATGTAGCGACATAGTTCGCCCACATAAGCAAAGGCTGTTGCGTCGTATTTTCGAATATCGGACCAGAACCTTGATCCGCTAAACTTTCTAACCATGATCAACCCTGCTCCATTTGCCAAAGCAGAACCCCAGCCCACACTTAATGCCGTCGCATGATAGAAAGGCAGAGGCACATAGATGCGGTCGTGTTTATTCAAGGGCATAGCAGCACAACCGATGGAGCCATAAAGCTTCATAAAGCGACCATGGTTAAATATTACCGCCTTGGGCAACCCAGTGGTGCCCGATGTGTAGATATAAAAACAGGGGTCTTCCCGACAGATAGTCTTGGTTTGCTCCGGGTTGTGCTGTGGCTGATTACAAATCTCAATGGCTAGATTTTTCCAAGCCTGTGGTGCCTCCCCCGAGTCTTCAAGTGTGTTGCAATCAGCAAAAAAGAGGTGGCAGCTATCATCAATAGATAGTTGCTGACGTAGGGCGTCATAGCCCTCAACACACTCAGCCCCTGCAACAATCATAACCGGATTAACAAGGCTAATACTGTGGGATAATACCTTGCCCTTTTGCGATGTATTTAGCATGGCAGCCACCGCACCAATTTTGGCACAAGCCAATGCCGTGGCTAATAATTCCGGCCTGTTTTCAATCAATATGGCAATGCTGTCGCTCTTTTTTACACCTCTGCTTAACAGATAGTGGGCGATTTGATTAGCCCAGGAATTAAATTGCGTATAACTAAGCTCCCTGTCCTCATACAAAACAGCAACACCGTGGGGATTTATTTTCATTGCATGCTCAAAGCACAAGCCCAGACCAAGAGGCTTGGTCTTGCTCGTACTATTAGCCATCACAGTCCCTTTGATAACATCCGGCAAACGACTTAAAAGCTCAGGCACCTTGCTGGCAATTTGTCTGCCTGTGATAACGTCATCTTGTGGCATAGCTATCTCTCTAATATAGGGTATTGATTACAGTTGATTTTAGCTCCAAGACCGAAGATACATTCGCCAGCGCCCAACTGTCAATTATCGGCCAAAAAAATATAGAAAATCTCCAGTCTGCAGCAACTGACAGCACGTTAAAACTTAATGTAAACCATTCGCCGCATCGGTGGTATTATGTCAAAATTGGATAAACGTTAAAGAGATAAGGGATGGTTTGTGAGTACATTAAAACAGTTAACCAAAGAAGACGTGCTCTTCATCGCCGGCGAAACAGACACCGTTTACCAACACACCACTGGCCTGGCAATTCTGGACACCAGCACAGCACCCGAATTCAATTTCGAAACCTTTCGAGACCGGGTCATTGAGCGCATTAAGCCGATCCCTAATTTTCGCTGGAAGCTACAAGAGGTGCCCATGAGGCTGGATCTACCTTATTGGGTAGAGGATGAAAATTTTGATTACAAGCGTCATTTCAAGCGTATCGCTGTCCCCGCCCCCGGAGACAAGAAGGCCTTGGCTGAAGTGGTCGCCCATCTGTACAGTAAACACCTTGATCGCAGCAAACCTCTGTGGGAAGTATGGCTAATAGAAGGCTTGGCTGATGGCAAGTTTGCCATGCTGCAGAAGTCCCACCACTGCATGATGGATGGTGAGGGCAGCAGCCAACTTAGCGAAATATTGGGTGACCTTTCACCTGATGCAGAAGCCAAACCGGTGGATAAAAACATTACCAGCGCCAAAGCCGGTGACAAGCCCAGCCAGTGGCAAATGTCCATCAACACCTCCCGTCACCTTGCACGCCTGCCGCGTAATGTATCCAAAGGTATATACGATTTTCTGCGTCCTAAGTTATGGCAGCAACTGAGCTGGAATAAGAGCACAAAACCAGAGAAAGCCATTGTTCCCACAACATCCTTTAATGCGAAGATAGGTAGTGAGCGCGGTTTTGTTTTCGGCTCTCTGCCACTGGCAGATATCAAAGCGGTCAAGACAGCATTCGAGGTGTCACTAAATGATGTAATACTGGGACTGGTCGGCAGCTGCATCCGCAAGTACCTGCTGGATCACAGCGAACTTCCAGATGCCTCTGTTCGCACCAGTATTATTGTATCGCTTCGCACCGAGGAGGATGACAAATTCAGCAACAAAGTTTCCAGTGCATCCCTGACCCTGGCCACCGATATCGAAGACCCGGTAGAGCGCCTGCATGCAATTAACCGCGAATCCGTTCAGGTCAAACAACAGGTCCGAGCTGGCGGTATGGGCATCGTCGAGATAATACAACTGATGCCTCCTCTGATGGTCAATGCCCTGGCCAGCGCCGCCCCTCCAGAAATGTCCCCACAGATGATGGGCGCCAACCTCATTGTGTCCAACGTACGCGGCAGTGAAGCACCTTTATATATTGCTGGCGCACGCTTGGAAACTGCACACCCGATGTCAATCATTACACAGGGTATCGGTATTAATATCACTTGTGTAAGCTACGCAGGCAAGGTCGGCTTTGGTGTGACTATCGATCCGGAATTGGTTCCCCATCCATGGGATATCGCTGACAATCTAAGCGCTGCTCTACAAGACTATCTTGCGCTGGCAAAAAAAATCACAGCCGAGAAAAAGACGCCTGCAAAAAGAAAAGTATCCGCCAAGCGCAAGGTCAGCTCGAGAAAAAAGGCGACCCAATAAATTCATACCTGATGTTCAATTTACCTGGGTAGGTGATCGCCACCCACCCAGACCATGACAAGGATAAATCAAACTACCGCAGTAGCAATCAAAGCACTAACAAAACACACAAGAGATAGTGTATGAAAAAAATCTGCCTAAGCGTGATTACAAGCCTGATCTTGATTATCAGCACCTGCGCAGTCGTCGCCAGCGAACAAGCCGAAGTGACTCATTTGGCACGCGCCATACAATTCCCAACGGTAAGTTTTCAAAACACCGAAGATATAGACTACAGCCACTTCAGCCAATTCCATGCTTTCTTGCGCGAGACTTACCCTCTGGTTTTTACGCAACTGAAGGTTGAAACCATTGCACAATACAGCTTATTTATAAACTGGAAAGGCTCGAATAAAGCGCTAAAACCCGTTTTATTCGACGCCCACTATGACGTAGTCCCTATAGAACCAGGCACTGAAAGCGATTGGAAATACCCACCCTTTGGCGGCGTAATTGCCGACGGTTTCATATGGGGCCGCGGATCCCTGGATGACAAAGTATCAGTCATCGCTACCTTAGAAGCCATAGAGACATTACTACAACAAGGTTATGCGCCACAACGAAGCCTGTTATTTTCTTTTGCCCACGACGAAGAAATTGGCGGCAAGCAAGGCGCTGCCAATATCGCAGCACACATGAAGAAAAAGGGTATACAACTGGAATACATGATCGGTGAAGGCGGCTTTGTTTTAGAGGACAACCCCCTTCTTCCCGGCAAAACCACGGCGATGATTGCCCTTGCCGAGAAAACCTATATATCCGCAACATTAACCGCTCGGGGTGATGGCGGCCATTCTTCTACACCGCCAAAAAATAACGCAATTATTCGATTGGCAAAAGCTGTTACTGCCCTACACGAAAATCCATTCGAGGCAAAACTGGTCGCTCCGGTCAATCAAATGCTTGAGGCGATGGCGCCCCACATCGACGGAGTACAAGGTTTTCTATTTCGTAACCAATGGCTGAGCGAACCGTTAATTCTTTTAGCGATGAGTAAAGATCGTACCGCCAATGCATTGGTTCGCACTACCACTGCAGTGACCATGTTTAATGCCGGAATAAAAGAAAACCAGGTCTCGCAACAAGCACAGGCCATCGTCAACTTTCGTTTGTTACCCGGTTTATCAACCGAGCAATTTCTTGAAGATATTAAAAATATTGTCGATGATGATTCGATTGAAATTAAAACTCAGCAATGGAACACCAACCCACCAATAAGTGATATGAATGGCCTCGGATATCAACATATATCTTCTGCTGTTTCCGACGTACTTCCGGGCGTAGTGGTCATCCCAAGTCTGCTAACTGCCACCACAGATACACCCTATTATATAGAATTAACTAAGCAGATTTATCGATTCCATCCTTTTACCTTCCCCATAGAAGACGTCAGCAAGGTTCACAGCACCAACGAGAGAATTTCCGTAAATTCGATAATTAATGCCGTTAAAATATCCACAGCTTTGATTCAAACTGCAGCCAACCCTTAATGTAATTACCGAAAATAGTAGGGTGCTTTGTTATTCTACAAAACTCCCGAAAAGCAGATAAAAAATTGATGCCGATCAGTACAAAACCTGTTGATATAAAACTAACACCAGCATATATGATATATTCAGCGACAGTGACTGATTTAAGATGTAACCCAACCACTACGGCTTTGCAGGTATTCTTATGATTTTACCTTCGCCTTTGGAACGATTATTCAATAATAAAATTCACCTGGATGGAATGGTGCACCCGGATTTTATGGGGGTTGAGTCAGCACTCAGAGGGCAACTGAAAAATTATACGGGTGGAGCAGCCGTGTGTGTTTACCACCACGGTGAGTGTGTCGTGGATTTATGGGGAGGTTATAGTGACGAAGACAATACACTTTGGCTCAAAAACACGATGGCGCCCAGCTTCTCAACCACTAAAGGCGTTGCATCCACACTCTTGCATATTTACGCTGATCGCGGCCTGATTGACTACGACGCCAAAGTTGCCGACTACTGGCCTGAGTTTGCACAAAATGGCAAACAAGACATTACCGTACGGCACGTCCTGTCACATCAATCCGGTCTTTACCATATCCGTCAAATGATAGACCACGTCGATCGACTGATGGATTGGTCTCATATGATTACAGCAATTGAAAATATTGCGCCTGCCCACAAGCCGGGAATGCGAACCGGATATCACGGCCTTACGTATGGCTTTATTATCGGGGAAATCATACAACGCGTCAGCGGCAAAAAGTTTGCCAGCCTGGTGCAATCAGAAATTGCCAAACCACTGGGGCTTGACGGCTTATATATAGGAACACCCGAGAGCGAGCTCGCGCGCGCAGCACAACTAATGTCCCACAAGTCGGTAATGGATCTTATTGGGTCATCAACCGGAAACAGCATTGAGCGCCATAGCGCCAGAATCAATCGGCTACTGCAAAAAATGGGCTTCGACTCAGATATGCCAAGTGTTTTTGAGGCATTAGCACCACGGGGCATCAGTAGTTTTAATTTTGGCTCGCCTGATTCACTTCGTGCCGCGATTCCTGCCGCTAACGGGCTCTTTACCGCCCGGTCACTGGCAAAAATGTATGCACTGCTCGCTAATGATGGAGAGCTTGACGGTGTCAGATTGCTTTCAAGCGAAACCGTCAAACAAATATCGACTGTACAAAAACCTACTGGAAGACTCTCAGTGATTCCTTTTGATATGCGCTGGAGACTTGGCTATCACGGTGTAATCACCACTAGAGGACTACTACGGCAGGGCTTTGGCCACTTCGGCTTTGGCGGCTCCGGTGCCTGGGCTGACAAGAACAGCGGCTTATCAGTTGCACTGATCGTCAACAGCGGCGGTGGCAGCCCTTTCGGTGATACTCGCACAGCTCGCATTAGCGGTGCGGCATTAGCGTGCGCACGGCGCAGGGATGCCCTAAATCAGGCTTGTTAAAACTATCACAAGGTTCTATTGACTAATTTACACAGTTTTCCAGATCACTTCAAAATTAAAAGACTATATTGTGGATATTGCAGGCATTATTCATCTGCTTTGCGATCGGAGTTACAAAAAAAATAAAAACTTCTATTGACTGCCTGTTAATGCTATTTATACTGGATTTAGCTTGAAAGTAAGTTTCATATTTATGCATACAGGTTTTTAGGTGTCGTAAGGACACATCCTGATTTTCATAAGTAGTAATAACTCATCGGGCCAAACAGGCCTTATTTCGAGGCTTAATTTACTTTTGAAATTTTAGGATACTGATATGTCTACTGTTACTGGCACCGTTAAGTGGTTCAATGACTCAAAGGGTTTTGGTTTTATCGAACAAGAATCTGGTTCTGATGTGTTCGTGCATCACAGCGCGATTACTGGAGATGGCTTTAAGTCTCTAGCTGAGGGCCAGAAGGTTGAATTTACTGTGACTCAAGGCGAAAAAGGCCTGCAAGCCGAGAATGTAACAGCCCTCTAACGGCTTAATACCTGTTGTAGGTCTTGCGCTATTTTAATGCAGCCCCCCTTAATTCCTGACAATAAGGACACATAAGGGCCAGCCTTTTAGGCTTGGCGTTTATGTGTAACAGGGCACTCTGTTATCTCAATACCTGAGGAAATGGATGTATCGTATTGTGTAACTACGAAGAAAAATCTCCCTCAATTAAAATTTATTATTCTGAGATCTGTACTTTATGATGAGTGATATCACAGCCAAGATATGCGGCCAATGTGGCGGGTGCTGCAGGCACCACCCATTTGTAAGACTGTCTAAAATTGAAGTCAATGAATTAGAGCGTGCGACAGGCCTGGGCTCTGAAGTATTTTCCGATTCAAAAGATAGGACAGTTGACGAGTATTTTTTACAATTTAAAGAAAATGGAGATTGTTTTTTCTTAAATGAGCATAACGGTAGTTATTCTTGTGGGGCGTATGCCGCCAGACCCGCCGTCTGTAAAAATTACCCATCAGAAGCTAGCCAGAACCAAGTCTGTAGTGATAACAGGCTAAAATTCAGCCGGGCTTCTTAGAACTCTATAGTGGGCTACCACACAAACGCCCTACTTTTCCACGTAAGCCAAAATCCAATCAAACAACCTGGGAAATCTTGCCAGCGTTGGCACAACCAATTTATTCAGAACACTGTTTTTTCGAACTTCTAAAATCATGGAAGTCGAAAACCAGTAACGACGCGTCATTAATTTCCACTCTTTGTCGTATTGCTCATGGGTCTCATTACATATGGCTTTAACGGCAGTTTTTGCAGAAACAAAGCCTAAACGAAGCCCTTCACCGGTTAAGGGGTCAAGGTACCCCGCCGCATCACCAGCCATAAGAATGCGGCCTTCTGCACGTTTTTTTAAGACTGTTTTTAACGGGCCTGCCCCCTTTATCGAACTGCAAGGCTCAACATTTTCCAAACGTTTTTGTAGCGCTGGAAACTCTTTAAGCGAAGCCTTATAAAAACCACCTTCAGCTCCACGCAGTTTGCTTCGCAATTTATCACCAAATAATATAGCGACACCTACCGTGTCATGACTTACCGGTGTGATATAAGCTTCAGCCAGAGGCGAAAGGTGAATTTCAACGTAATTATCAGTCCATGGAGCTACTTTAAAATGCTGACGAAGACCATATCGAGCAAAATGTTTTTTCTTTTTCTCTAATGCTAATTTACGACGCGTAGGTGATTTGAGACCATCGGCCGCTATAACATAACGGGCTTGGTAGGTATCAACAGTGACAAATTCAGAGGTTTGGCTGATCTCTTTGGCTTGATGTTCTTCAATAATCACACCCAGCTCAAGTGCCCGCTTACGCATAGCATCATGTAATACCAATCGCCGTATACCTAGACCCTCACCATTTTGAAAATTCCCTATCGCCTCTCGACCGTTTTCAATATAGCGTATACCTTTAAAGGGCACACATGCTTCAATGTTAACACCCATTTCAGCCAGGGCCTTTGCACCACCGGGCATTAATCCTTCACCGCATGCTTTATCAATAACGCCAGGTTTTGTTTCTAACACCCGCACTGCCAGCCCGGCAAGTGCGGCATATATCGACGAGGCCAAACCAACTGGCCCTCCACCAATTATCAGCAAATCGTCCACAGATTCACTCATACCTGCGTTGTGGGCAACTCAATATCATCTATTACAGATTCCATATCTTGAAGTGCTTTATTTTCAATAGAAACCCTGACGGTTAACAGGGCTCCATTCAATAGGGTAAAACCAATTGCAGTTAAATATGCATTATGAATTAAGGGTAGAATGAGTCCCTCTGCTACCACCGCTATGTAATTGGGATGCGAGAACCACTGATAAGGCCCTCCTGTCACACGAGGCAAACCCGGAACGATGATCACTCGGGTATTCCAGCGCTGACCTAAGGTATTGATACACCACCAACGAAAAACCTGCGCCAGTACAGCCATAACGATTAAGCTATAGCCGACAAAAGGGTTAAAGGTTCGATTCATTACAAAAACTTCAAGCACGCAAGCCAATAAGAAACCGGTATGTAATACCACCATAAATGGATAATGGCTAAACCCATACTCTTTGCCACCGTTAGCAAAACTCCAGGCAGCATTACGCTTTGAAACATACATTTCATACAGGCGTTCAACGCCCGTTAAAGCAATAATAAGGCTAAAAAGAATTTCACTACTCATTGCACATAACTCATCTTATGCCCTAAGTTATCTACTACCACTCTAACAACACAAGCTCGGAGACAAAACCTGGTCCCATAGCCAACAAAATGCCTTTTTCGCCTATGCCAGGCCGACGATTTTCCATTGTTTCAGCCATCACAAACAGCACAGAGGCGGATGACATATTACCTACTGCCCGTAACGACTGCCTGGTTAGTGCCAGGTCGTACTCTTCCAGATCCAAGCTTTCGATAATCGCATCGATAACCTTTGGTCCTCCAGGGTGGCAAACCCAAGAGCCAATATCTTTTCGCTGAAGATCAAACCCTTTGAGAAAAGCCTTTAAATCATCCGCGATATACTGTTTTACAATTTCAGGTACACCGGAAGACAAAACAATTTTAAAGCCTAAATTACTGATATCCCAACCCATGATACGTTCGCTATCAGGATATATACGGCTTGTAGATGCAAGCACTTGAGGCCCTTTAGCCAATTTGGCAATAGCGTGGTCAGAACCCACCGATACCATAGCCGCACAACCGTCACCAAACAATCCCGTCGCAATAAGATTAGGCACTGAGTAATCTTTGGTTTGAATGGTTAAAGAACACAATTCAAGACATACCAATAAGGCAACATCGTTAGGGTGACCCTGTAGATAATCGTGCACTCTCGCGGTACCTGCAGCCCCGGCCACACAGCCAAGTCCAAAAAACGGGTAACGCTTAACATTGTCTTTAAAACCCATACTATGAATTAAGCGGGCATCAATAGTCGGCACAGCAATGCCCGTCACTGAAGAGAAAAAGATGGCATCGATTTCATTAGCCTGTAAACCAGCTTTTTCCAGCGCTTGCGTAATCGCTTGCTCAGCAACCTTAACCCCCACTTCTATGAAGACATCATTACTCTTGCCAAAATGATCAAGCTCTACCAGCTCCTCTAGCGGTAATGCGAAATACCGACCATCGACGGACGTTGCCTCGTGAAAGCGCTGTAACTTTGAAAACTCACGGCTATCAGAATCCCAAAGCTCCTGAATTTTAGATAATAGAGATGTTTGGGTGTAATAATGTGGTGGGTGAGCACACCCGACTGAAACAATCTGCATACAATGACATTACCATGCTATTGAAACTAAAGAATAAAACACTTTTTGTTAGCTTAACTAGTGCCTATCCAGAAATTAGACAAGGTGATTCTGGCCAACGCAAATCTAGCTCCTAGTCCTTTTCAAGGCCTTTAAGTCACAAGATTTGCGTTGGCCAGGAGCGGACTTAATTTTCGAAAACTTCCGGTTTCTGGTTAGGCACTAACTAATGAAGCCAAAACCACCTTTCTAGAGTTGCCTTATTATTTGTCGATCAGCAACCACCAGATTATCCCAGTATATCAAAATGAAAGACAAGGTTTCCATAACTCTAAACTGATTTATGGGCTCTTACCTAAGATACCCTATGTAAATATTAGGTATTTATTGGATGACATCCTATAATATCAACGTTATCTTGTGCCTCCTTGAAGTTATCGAAAATAGGCTCTCTGTAGATTTGTACTTGTCAGTATAATAATAAGGAATACCTTCAATGTCCGATGAAACAACAGAATTTATCTTCTCTGCCCTAAAAGCCAACGCTCCTACTCCACCAGATACCATAACCGCAGAGACAGAACTAGAACTTATTGGCCTGGGCTCACTGGAAGTGGTCGAAACCATTTTCGACATTGAAGAACACTTTGATATTACTATTCCCAATCCCGGTGAATCAGACGATGTCAGCACTGATTTCAAAACAGCTGGAGACGTTGTTGAAGCAGTCAAACAGCTTATCGCCCTTTCCAAGCAATCATAACGATACTTTCCGAGCTAACTAATATGATGCGTGTTGTAGTAACTGGGCTTGGCTGCCTATCACCCTTAGGAAACAACACCAACGAATTTACTAAGAATCTTCTTGGCGGTATTTGCGCCATTGGCCCTGTAGAAAATATTGAAGTGTTACAAGCTCGCACAAAAATCGCAGCAGAAGTTAAAAATTTCTCACCTCAGAAGCATTTCACAAAAAGCCAGATATCCCAGATGGATCGGTTTTCATTGCTAGCCCTAATGGCAACCAGAGAAGCAGTGACCGATGCGAATATTGATTTCAGTAATGGCTTGGCAGAGCGCACCGCCATTGTTTATGGCACAGGTATTGGCGGACAGCAAACCCAGGATGATAATTATCGACAATTGTATGCTGAAGGTGCTAAACGTGTTCACCCGTTTGCGATACCCAGAACAATGCCTAGCGCCGCAACAAGCCAAATCAGTATGGAATTTGGCATTACTGGCCCTTCGCTGGCAACAACGAGCGCATGTGCATCAGCGGCCCACGCCATTGGCATGGCACTACTGATGCTCCGTTCTGGAATGGTCGATGTGGCAATCACTGGAGGGTCAGAAGCGCCGATAACACCAGGGTCAATTCTACCCTGGGAAGGGCTTCGCGTACTTTCCAAAACAACCTGCAGTCCGTTTTCAGGAAAGCGAGGTGGGATGGTATTAGGTGAAGGCGCTGGCACTCTTATCCTTGAAACGTTGGATCATGCTCAGCAGCGCGGTGCAAAAATATATGCCGAGCTATCTGGATTTGGCATGTGCGCAGATGCCTGCAACCTGGTAAAGCCATCGATAGAAGGTATGGCCCGAGCAATGAGCCTTGCTCTCAGTGACGCGTCTTTGGTACCCAGTGATGTTGCCTACATAAACGCTCATGGCACCGGCACCCCGCAAAATGATCCCGTAGAAACTAGCGCCATTCGTAAAGTATTTGGAGATCACGCTGACAAGCTGCTCGTCTCATCTAGCAAGTCCATGCACGGGCACCTCCTTGGCGCATCCCCAGCAATTGAGGCTATTGCAACTATCGCGGCTATACAGGAACAATGCGCCCCTCCCACCATGGGATTTATTGAGCCAGATCCAGATTGTGACCTGAACTACGTGTTTGGAAAATCCCAAGAACAGGAGATTGATTCAGCTTTAAGCAATTCATTTGCTTTTGGTGGTTTAAATGCGGTTTTAGCCTTTAAACGATTTTTAGATTGAGCTGGCTGACATCGATTCTAACAGTGTTTCTGTTCATATTTTTGTCTGACTAACTCCCTGCCCCCAACCAATACCTGATATCAGTATTCCTTCACCCAGACAAAGTGGTATTCAATATTATATTTCGTATGTGACCCATGACGGTATTCCATAACAGCGCCATAAGTTCAACTGGAGGCTTAAAGCTGCCCGTTTAAAGAAGAGGGTTAATATCTCAACATTTCGGACGAATTAAAAAAATAGCCTCCCGATTTATGAAAGCTGGCCTGATTCATTTACTTTGTGGGTTTAATACCATGGATTAAATTTTATCAGCGCTCTAAAATAGATGTAAGAAAAAATAATGCTCTATTTTTCACATTATGATTAACCGTCAACCAGATAACAGAGGCTACTCTATATGAAAAACTCCTCCATAAAATCAATGATATCCGTACTTGCCACTTTAATACTTGTCAGCGGCTCAATATCAATCGCTGCTGCTATAGGTAGCAGCTTCCCTATAGAGATAAGCGCTGAACTCCATAATTTGGATATTGAAGTATCTACTTCTAGTGCGGCTAATACAGCTAATATCAGTATCATAAACAAAAGTGATCAAGCCATCAGCTGTAGCGCTCACTTTAAGGCTGGCCCAGAAAGTAGCAAGGCCAAAAGATCAAATATTGAACCACAACAGAAAGTAGTATTGACTCACCGGGCTAATCGTCAGCTAACAAAAATGCGGATTACGCTTGAGTGCTTACCTGTAAAACAATAATCCATCTATAATATATTTTGAAAATAGATAAGGAAAATCACTATGGATAAGAAAACTCAGATAGAAATTGAAGCGGCTGCTTTTCGCGGCCTTATTGGCCATCTACAGAATCGTAGCGATGTGCAAAATATTGACCTAATGAATCTTGCAGGGTTTTGTCGTAACTGCCTGTCGAAATGGTATTTCGCCGCCGCAAAAGATGCAGAGGTCAACATGAGCTATGATCAAGCAATTGAGGCGATTTATGGCATGCCTATAGCTTCCTGGAAGGAAAAACATCAAACCAAAGAATCTGAACAGCAGCTACGCATGTTTGAAGAAACAAAACCATTACACGCAAAAATCAGTGGCCATAACAAGTCGTAAAAGCACTGCTGAGCCGGAGGCACTTATTATTAATACCAAAATACCCGATACTTTCTTGCGGTTTACGCTCATATTAACGAGCTTGT
>JAUXDF010000278.1 GCA_030618505.1 Spongiibacteraceae bacterium
CACCCCCCATTACCACGTTGTTTCCCGCTGTGTACCCAAAGCGTTTCACGGGGCAGGCTCTCCGGCGCACCTATCTTTGCGGTGTTGATCACAGCACCGGAAAAGACTACGAACACCGCCGCCAATGAATCGTAAACCGGATTCGGATTCTTTCATCCCTTTTCAGTATCGATATTTGCTCATATTCAATAATGTCCAATCACTTTCACCTCGTGCTAAAACTGTGTTCAGAGCAGGCTGAAACCTGGACCGACGCGGAGGTTATTCAACGCTGGACCAGTCTTTACAAAGGCCCACTGCTAGTACAAAAATGGCAGGCAGGTGACGCGCTAATTCAAGCAGAACAACAAGCTGTCAGTGATTGCATAATCATCTACCGCCAAAGGCTGGGTAGTTTAAGCTGGTTTATGAAATGCCTGAACGAACCCATTGCCCGGGAGGCCAATAAAGAAGATGGCTGCACGGGGCACTTTTGGGAATCGCGCTTTAAATCGCAAGCCTTACTCAATGAGGAAAGTCTGCTGTCATGCATGGCTTACGTCGATCTAAATCCGATACGCGCCAAAATGGCCAACACACCGGAAGACTCTGATCACACCAGTATTCAGGAACGTATTGCACCGCAATTCAACCTTGCCGATGCTATTCGCCAGCAAATTGAACAACAATGTTTAAGACACTTTGAGCTTCCGCTAAAACCACTGACTTATTTTGAAGGCAATATCACAGATAAAGAGCAAACGGGGGTTTTGTTTAGTGCTCAAGACTATATTCAACTCGTTGATTACACATGGAGAATTATTCGCCCCGATAAGCGTGGAGCAATCTCCGCGCATTTACCATCCATTCTTCATCGATTAAACCTCGATGAAAAATCGTGGCTGAACAACGCTACGCAATTCGAGCAGACGTTTTATCGCAAGTTTGCCCGAAAAAGACAACACCTCGCCGACACTAGCTAAACAAGCCTCTTCAACAACCCATTTTTTGTAGCGCTCTAACCGCTACATGTATTGCTTTGTCAAAAATTAGAAAAGCCAACTTGGCGAGCAGGTAAACCCAAGAAAACACACTCAAAAATCAACCATCACTCCCTTTTAAAAAAATAAATTGCTGTATCAAACGAATAATCAATTCTTTTTGATCGGGTTTACTTTCCGCTACCAATAACGCCAAGGCCACCAATGTATTGTCGTTAATTAATGCCTCAACGGGTTTTGCTAAAAAGCGCTGATTGAGTCGCAAATACCATAGAAACAAAAATGCCCCGCTGCGTTTGTTGCCATCAGCAAGGGGGTGATTTTTAATCACAAAATAAAGTAAGTGCGCGGCACGGCTGGCGATATTAGGGTAGAAAAATACATCGCCAAAACCCTGTTCAATCGTTGCAATCGCCGATGCCAAACCGTCACCGCGCATCTGGCCAAACAGCTCGGTTGCCTCGCCTTTTTTTATCAAGATTTGTTTTAATTCTGCTATCGCGGTTAAAACAGAACTTAGTTCTAACGCCTGCATTTGATTTTGCTGGGTGGTTTTGTCGTCTAAGCTTTGTTCATCATATGCCTGTAACAACGACCAGCTACGAGCATAATCGCTCACCACACCAAGTACCGCTGCGCCCTCCGAGGAGACTAATT
Organism: Spongiibacteraceae bacterium; assembly: GCA_030618505.1. Classification (GTDB taxonomy): domain Bacteria; phylum Pseudomonadota; class Gammaproteobacteria; order Pseudomonadales; family PIVM01; genus JAUXDF01. The sequence goes on from JAUXDF010000278.1 coordinate 1,638, forward strand.
GTTGATTTCCCAAGGTTTGAGATAAGAGTTGTATGGCTTGTTCAAACTCTATGCCTTGTTCCTGCAGTCGTTTTTGGTTAAGGGTGTAGCCTTGCACCAAGTGTTGTTTGAGCAGATTGGTTGTCCATTGGCGGAATTGGGTGGCTCTTGTGGAGTTAACACGATACCCAACAGAGATAATAGCGTCTAAATTATAGCGTTTGGTTTTATAGCGTTGGCCATGCTCTGCCATATGTTCCAAAACGGAACAGGTGGTTAATTCTTCCAGCTCACCGCTTTTATAGATATTACTGAGGTGTTTAGTTATGGCGGGGCGCTTAGTACCAAATAGCTCCGACATCTGTGCCTGCGACAGCCATACCGTTTCTTGATCCAAGGTCACTTCAAGCTGAACACCACCGTCTGTTGCTTGGAATAGCTGAATTTGTTTCTTGTCAGTCATTGCTTGCGCATCCTGGTGGATAAACGGTATTTATGTAAAGAACTACGGGGCTTTTCAGGCAAGGTCATTTCAATCAACCCCGCCTCCATAGCGGGGGTTAAGTAACGCTGCACAAATGATTTCCTGTCTTTTAACGCCAAAGCCTCTTGCAGCTCACTTCTACTCATTTCAGTCCCTGCCGCTTTATTCATCACAACTAACAGCGCCTTAACTTGGGGGCTTACTTGGGGGGTAACTTGGGGGCTTGCCTGAAGACTAACACGAGAAGTGCTTTGAGCATCAGCCTGATCTCCGCTTTTATGAAAGGCCTGAATGGAATCTAAAATCATCACCAACATAAACTCAATAAAAGGCGCACTATCCCCTTGCGCTGTACTTTGCCGAATGGCTTGGTAATAGGCCTGCTGATGCTGAAACACCATGCTTTCAATGGGTATGCACTCGTTTCCTGCTGCGATATCAACATCCTGTGTCATCATTGCACGAGTTTCCCAATCAACACCCAGCATGTTTCCAAACGCTTGAAATGCAAATGAGCCCACCACCACCCCACCTAAATTAAACAATCCTGTCTATTCAGTCGCTTTTAAAACCTTGTATCCAGGGTGAGCTAAGCTATTACAGCCGGCGCCCACGGCAGTAACTACAAGCTTTTCCGTTGCCTTCTGATCAACCTTAGCCACTTGCCAAAGCTTCTTTAAGGACTCAATTTTATCAAGCAGCTCCAGGGTTTCCGGCCCCAAATAATACTGTTTTCTTGAGTCACCAAGTACATGCTGAAGGTACCAGCACTTGCGATCCTGTTTTGTTTTGGGCACAAAACTAAAGCCGGTGCCGTTGATGTGCTGCTCAGCCAAATACTGGTCTAGCAGCTCAGAATAGAGCAACGCTGCTGTCTGGGATTTATGGTCAATCATGCCGAATGTATACTCATAATATATGGAGCTTGAGTATACGAGTAATGCAAATATCGCCGGAGTCAATTCCGCCACATCGAAAACTACCAGGTTTTAGATATTTGCTACAAATAGAGGACGTCGAATAAGTCCGGGCTTGTTCAGCAACTGAATATAGTCGCGGCTGCGCGCTGCTTTTATAGTACCTTTATTAAATTCAGCAAATACTTGTGCATAACCACACTATATTGAAAGAGGGCTTGGCTGCCACCATACTTGGGACTTTCGTTTATCTTCCGCACCAGTAGCGGGCTGGGAGAGTAAAGAAAGACCATTTCCATAAGTCGTGAAGCTACCATACCTCGCAGAACCCACCCCCCATATTCTAAAATATTTTGTTAGCTCTAGCCGCGTCAATAATGAGCGGAGCATCTTCAGGGAGTAAAAATCCGGCGGCTACGGCTTTCTCTACAGAGCTTTTGGTCTGATCTACATAATCATCATGATTTTGATAGAGCGATCGCAATGTCGCCACATCCAGCATTTCGGTTTCACCAAATAAAAAGCAAATATCATCCGAGGATATGGCACTTGAGTTTACACCGGAAAATCGTGCGATAGGCACATCAACATATGGACTACGCACGCCTCCTAGCACGTTGCCAACAGCGTCATATTGGAAACCATTTTCCGTAGCGTTGGCAACTAATCTAGTCGCTACTGGAGGCGTTATACCGTTAACGATCCAGTTTCGTAATGCATATAGCGCTGCTTTTGTCACAAAATGATGCTGTGGTGCGCTATTGATCATGTCAGGGCAGGAAAAAAATGGTGTTGTGCTATACACCGTAGCAATTTCAGCAAAGGATACAGAGCGCCGCCCTATTGCACTGGTGTTGTAGTCTGCATGTGCCGCTCCAGCTACCTCCCAGAGGCGATAGGTATCCGTATCCTCCTGGCGACTATCAAATGCTCCCAACACGAAAAGATCCGTCTCCGTCTGCAAATTCATTACCGGTTTTCTCAAGTCTGCTCTGATCTTAACAACCTGAGGAGCAACTATATCTACTTGCGGTGCCTGCGATAATGGTGCTGCACCTTGCTGAAATTCAGCAATACCAGGGATTTGTCCGAGTCGGCTGTGAATAAAATAACCATCAATATGCTCTGCCGCAGTGCCGAAGGCATTGATAAAACTAACCAGACGTGAGGCTGATTGAGACTCGCCAACCGCAATTAGATGCTGGACATCCAAATCTTCACCCAGTGGTGATAGCCCAACAGGATGTCTAAGCGCTCGGGCCGCTTGCGAGAAAATATCGTAGGAAAAACTATCGCCAGGGTGTCTGAGAGTATAATAGCGGTCCGGAGCTATCGCCTTCAATGCAATGGTACCCACTGTCGGCAGCGCGGCATCAACGCCTGTTTCGACCCCTACATACTGAGCCGACACCCCAACCCAGGCATAACCTCTGCGAACAATTTCAGCATGCATCATAATCCAATCAGCAGGCGCCTCAATACCACCCGAAACATTAAGCCACTCGACCAATACCGTACCATTAAAATTTTCCGGATTAGTAGGCCGATAAACAATCATTCGTGACCGGTAATGTGTGCTATTTTCATGAGCCACTGACCACATACCCTCTTGCCCAAGCGGCTCTGTATTTACATACGAACGCGCCTCTCCCGCGAAAAAAAACTCCTGAGTTTTATAGCCTGTGTGGTCGTAGGGGTAGAGTGCCCCCATAAAAAATGGGCCGCCTCCAGCAGGTGGCTCTTCAACATGAGGATCGGGA
>JAUXDF010000414.1 GCA_030618505.1 Spongiibacteraceae bacterium
GAGATCCTGGCTAACGCAAATCTTGCGACTTAAGGGCCTTGAAAAGGCCTAGGAGCTAGATTTGCGTTGGCCTGGAGCGGACTTAATTTTCGAAAACTTCCGGTTTCTGTTAGGCACTAGTTGGACACCACAGCCGTAAAAAAAGTTCGATATCAAATCACTTAAGCTTAGTCCAGCTTAACAAGATACAACTGTACCCACGTCACAAGCCCAGATTATAGATTTAAGGGTCAGGCTTGTGCAGCATTTTCTCTAACTGAGCTACCGGCACAGGCGGACTATAGAGGTAACCTTGGCCCACATCACAACCCAGAGCCAATAAAAAGGCATGCTGCTCGGGGGTTTCAATACCCTCTGCAACCAGCGTGAGACGTAATGATTTCCCCAAGGCCACAATCGCTGTACTAATCGCGACATCATCCTCACCATCGGGAATACCATCAACAAAGGACTTATCGACCTTTAATACATCAATCGGCAAACGCTTTAAATAACTCAATGAGGAATAACCAGTACCAAAGTCATCAATCGCCAGCGTAATGCCCAGCGCCCGAAACTCGTTTAGCACGGTAATCACTCCTTCAGCACCATGCATTATACAACCCTCGGTCACCTCCAACTCTATCCACTCGCCCTTACATTCTGTTTCCCGCAAGATTTTACTGACTGACTGCACGATACCCGGTTGAAGCAACTGCACAGCGGAAAGATTCACCGCAATACGCTCGATAACGATGCCTGACTGTCGAAAAGCCACCATCTGCTGGCAAGCCTGGCGAAGCACCCACTCACCAATAGGCACAATCAGGCCACTTTCTTCAGCAAGAGGAATAAAATGCACAGGTGACACGAGGCCATGTTGCGGATGATGCCAGCGTATCAATGCCTCAGCACCGATAATAGTTTCGGTTTTCAGACACAGTTGTGGCTGGTAGTACACCTCCAACTGATTTTCATCAACGGCACAACGCAGACTGTTTTCCATCAATAGACGTTCAAACACACGGCTAGTCATACTGGCTTCAAAAAAGCGGTAATTATTGCGGCCATCTTCTTTGGCTTTATACATGGCTGCATCGGCATTTTTTAACAAATCAGCAACCGTCTCACCATCAGCGGGGTAGATGCTGATACCGATGCTGCCACCGAGCGCCAACTGATGGCCGTCATACTCCAGCGGCTCTGCAATCAGCTTTAACAACTTGTTAGCTACCTCGGCAACAGCATCACGCCCCGAGGCGCTCTCAAGCACCACCGCAAATTCATCACCACCGAGTCGGGCCACGGTATCATTACCTCGCACCGCTCCCTTTAAACGACTGCCAATCACCAACAAGACTTCATCACCGGCGGCATGACCCAGGCTATCGTTAATTTGCTTAAAATTATCCAAATCAATAAATAACAGTGCACCGCCCTCTCCACGCCTGCGCATCTGCTGCATGGAGTGTTCAAGACGGGTAGTAAATAATAGGCGATTAGGAAGGTCCGTCAGTGGGTCGTGGTGGGCCAGATAGTTGAGCCTGCGCTCTGATTCCTTAATTTTACTGATATCGGTAAAAGCACCAATATAGTTAACAACGTCGCCGTCCTTGTCTTTCACCGCACTAATGGCCAGCCATTCGGGATAGTGGGTGCCATTTTTCTTGCGATTCCAGATTTCACCCTGCCAACGACCCTGACTCTGCAAGCTTTGCCACATTTGCCGGTAGAACTCTTCATCCTGCTCACCCGAACTTAATATGCTCGGGTTTTCGCCTAACACTTCCTGTTCGCTATAACCGGTAATCACAGAAAATGAGGGATTAACTGCAATAATACGGGCTTTATCATCCGTCACCATCATGCCTTCGGCGGAATTTTCAAACATGGTGTTAGCCAGCAACTGGCGCTCCTCCAGCTGTTTGCGCTCACTGATATCCATCAAAATACCATCACCGCCAGACAGTTCTCCATCATCATTACGCCGCGGAATGGCAAAACTGTAAAGGTACTTATCGACCCCCCTGGCATCATTGATGCGAAACTCAAATTCCCTGACCTCCCCTTTTCTCAAGGCCTCCATCGCCTCATAGAACGCGTCCCGGTCGGCGGGGTGAATAAAAGGCTCTATATCAAGGGAGCGCAGCGCTGCGGTGCCATGGGGAATAGCAAACAGCTCATACATATAATCAGACCACCACAGCTCATCGCTCTCTTGCTGCCAGCGCCAACTGCCCATACGAGCAATACGCTGAGATAACTGAAGGCGACTTTCACTACGCTGTAAATCCTGCTCAACCTGCTTTCGCTTGGTAATATCCTGATGTGTGCCACACAGGCGCAAGGGCTCGCCACTTTTTTTGTCATAGCTAACAACGGCTCCGGCACCCTGAATCCAAACCCAGTGGCCATCATTGTGACGCATGCGATATTCCAGCACATAACTTTTACCACTTTTGATATGAGCGGCAATTTCAGTCTCCACCCGCTCCTTATCCTCGGGGTGCAGCAAGGCCTTCCAGTCCTGAATAGTCTCCTCACCCAAGCCGAGCATATCCCGCCAGCGTTTATTTAGATAATGTTCACGGCTTCGATAATCCCAATCCCAATAACCCAGCGACGCCCCTTCCATTACCAGTTTTAATCTGCTTTGTTGTTCCTGCAATTGACGGGTATTTTTTTTCTGTTTCTCAATGGTTTGATTAAAAGCGTCGGCAACCGCCTGAAAATTGGCGTCTTTCCTAAGCTCGGCAATGACACTTTCATCTCCCTGAAAAAATTGTTGCATCAAACTTGAGCAATGTTGAATGCGCTTTTCGTAGGCACCACGCACAATGAGCACCACCAAGGCAATCATTAAAAGCGCTACAACAACCACAACAAAAGGCACAGTCCATTCAAACAATGAGAAACCTCCATTAACAAACAGCAATAAAGGGCCAAAGCACCGCTGTTAGTTTCTTTTATGTAGTTTAGTGTAGTTTATTTGTATGGTATTTTAGTGCTTACACAAAGCCAGCAAGCTTTTAGATAAACAAACGCCACGACGCGGGGCAAGACAGCAACTACACTGTTTTCATGGCGTATAGGTTTGCAAGCAATAAGGCGGCTATTTTGTTTCAATGCAGGCTAAAGTTTGGCAACCATTAACTAGTTTCCATCCGGAAACACAATTTCTATAGTCCCCTCTCCTTTAAGGAGAGGGTTAGGGTGAGGTAAAAAGACTATAAAAATGGTACTTTTTGAATTCAATCTTCCCTCA
>JAUXDF010000461.1 GCA_030618505.1 Spongiibacteraceae bacterium
CGCATGAGGGTTAAGACCGGCAACAATAATTCTCGGGGCTGCGATGGCAAATTTGCTTTGCAGCTCACTGTGAAGAATCTGGATAATCTCCTCCAGCAGAGCCGGCGTAATGCTATCGGAGGTGGCTCTCAATGGCAGATGGGTGGTGACCAGTGCAACACGCAGCCCCTCGGTTGCCAGCATCATTACGACACGCACATTACCACTTAACTCGGCAAACAGTTCAGTATGGCCACTAAAGGTTACCCCGGCGTCATTAATTACCCCTTTGTGAACGGGCGCTGTCAGCAGGGCATCACAATGACGATTCAGGCATTCCGCGGTCGCCTGTTTTAAAGTGCTAAGCACATAGGCGGCATTTGCGGTGTCCAGTTTTCCCGGTATTACCGGTTGAACCAGCGCGGTGCTGGCTACACACAGCTCTCCTGCCACCAGCGGACGAGGTGTTTGTGCAGGCTGATATTCACGAATACGAAGAACAGGCAGATCCAATAGTTTCGCTCGCTGCTGTAGCAATACAGGGTCGGCAAAGACAACAAGCTCATGCTGCTGAGCCCTTTGTGCCAACATAACGGTAAGATCCGGACCAATACCCGCCGGCTCGCCCGGGGTCAATGCAATGCGTAAACTGCTCTGTGCGCTGGCCGCTGGCCTCATTTAAATTCCACAAAGGCTTCATCACGAATTTTAATTAGCCAGTTTTGCAGCTCTTCCTGAAATTTACGCTGATGGATCATATTACGCGCCATTGCCTGCCAGCGTAGCTCACTAATGTCCTGATTTCGCCGCTCCAGCACCTGTAGAATGTGCCAGCCAAACTGACTCTTGAAGGGCTCGCTGATTTCATCGATATCCAGCTGGTTCATACTGGTCTCAAAAGCCGGCACAAACTGACCGGGGTTGGCCCAGCCCAAATCCCCACCTTGCAGGGCACTGCCGGTATCTTCGGAGTACTGCTTGGCTAAATCAACAAAGTCCTCACCCTCGATAATACGCTGGCGCAATTGGCCAACAAACTTGCGGGCCTGCTTTTCACTACGAATTTGCGAGGGTTTTATCAGGATATGGCGGGCGCGGGTTTGCTTGACTAACTGGCCCTCACCACCTTTTTTATCCGCCAGAATAATAATGTGGAACCCACTGCCACTGCGGATCGGAGCAGCTACCTCGCCCGGCTTTAAACCCGGGGCAACATCAGCAAAAATACTCGGTAAATCCCCCGCCTTTCTCCAGCCCAGATTGCTACTTTGTACGGTGTTACCTTGATACAGCGTCTGAGCTTTAATGCTGGCGAAATCAGTTTTTCCGCTACTGAGTTGCTGCTGCAGTTGCTCGGCCAGCTTGCGAGTATGGTCTTGCTGCTCTTGCGTAGCCTTGGCCGGTAACGGCAGCAAAATATGCAAAAGCTGGTATTCACCTGCAGTCAGCTGCTTGCCCTCCTCGGAGGATAAATAGTTTTCCACCTCCTGGTCAGTAATCTGGATACGGTGATTGATATTGCCCTGCTGGACCTGGCTGATGACCATTTCCTTGCGAATTTGTGAACGTGTCGCCTCATAGGATATGCCGTCCTTTTCCATCGCACGTTTAAAACTGGGCAAGTCCATGCCGTTGTTTTTGGCAATATTGTCCATCGCCTCGGTCAGCTGGGCATCACTGATACGCACACCAGCGCGTTTTCCCATCTGCAGCTGTATGCTTTCAATAATAAGACGATCGAGAATCTGCTGCCTGAGAATATCCTTGGGTGGTAGCTGGTTACCTCGATTACTTTCGATGATTTGTGCCGTGCGCTCCTCGAGTTCAACCTCGGTGACAATATCGCCATCAACAATGGCGATGACTTTATCCAGCACTTCGATATCAGCCCAAACGGCCGGTGATAACAAGGTACTTGCCAGCACGAGAATCGTCGCATATGCCAGTGTCAGGATCCGTGATGGCAAGACCCTGGACAATAGCGTTTTATTGGATATTTTCATTACGTTGTTTGAATCCCTGGATGCTTTCTTCGAGTAGTCTGGAAACATTGTCTGCAACACCACCCAAACCTTTTAATTCAATCTGGAAGTAGAAGACATTTTCGTATTCTACCGGATCTGTCTCGGCTTTGGGCTGGTCATTATCAAAGCTTTCTCTTTCATGCTGATAGATCAAGCGGGTTTTCCAGCAGCAATTATTGTATTCCAGACCGGCTATTTCTTCGATAACACTTCTATCGGTCAAGTCATAGTTCCAGCGGCCAATAAAACTCCATTGCCGATTCAGCGGAAAGACAGTGGAAAAATCGAGTTGATCGGTATGGGTATCAACAAGCTTGCCCTCAAAGACCTTGGGATCCTTGCGAGCGAACCGATAACCGAGATTAAAGATACTGTATTGTGAGCTGATAAACTGAAAATTAACACCGGCATTGATAGTTTTGTCCTGGTAAGGATCCCAGATGTAATCACTAGTAATCAGCCAGTGTTGATCGGGCTGCCATTGCAGTTTTGCCGCAATGTCCGAAGCATTCCTGAAGTGCTTTTTGTAGATTTTATCGTTACGGGCATGCTCTTCA
>JAUXDF010000257.1 GCA_030618505.1 Spongiibacteraceae bacterium
TTTTTATCCAACCATGCCGGTGGCATCGTCGGGGGTATCTCAACGGGACAGGATCTGGTTGCTCATCTGGCCTTAAAGCCCACATCCAGCATCCGCCTACCGGGGCGTAGCATCGACAGCGAAGGGCATGCCATTGAAGTGTCCACCACTGGTCGTCATGATCCTTGCGTGGGGATTCGGGCGACACCCATTGCGGAGGCGATGATGGCAATTGTTTTGATGGATCATTTTCTTCGCCAGCGTGGACAAAATGGTGAAGTCACCTGCAGTACGCCAAAAATACCTGCATCCGCAGATAAACCGTAGGTTAGTCGATGGCTGTTGATGTTCCCTATTGGCGCTTGTCTGCATTTTATTTTTTCTATTTTGCTTTTTTGGGTTCATGGGTTCCTTATTGGAGCCTCTATCTGGAAGAAATAGGATTTCAGGCCAGCGCGATCGGTTTTACTATTGCCGTGATGATGTCGACGAAAATAGTAGCGCCCAGTTTGTGGGGCTGGCTGGCGGATCATCATCAGCCACGGATGCGAATTATTCGCTACGGTGCTTTTCTTTCCTTTTTTTGTTTTTTAGGTCTCTTTCTTGATCACTCTCTGTGGTGGATAGTACTGGTGGTTGCTTGTTTCAGTTTTTTCTGGAATGCGGTACTGGCACAGTTTGAGGTGGTCACACTTTCCCATCTTGAGGGGCGTTACCACCGTTACAGTCAGATCCGTCTCTGGGGTTCCGTTGGTTTTATTATTGCTGTGGCGGTATTGGGTTTTGTCTTTGATTTTGTCTCCCTGTTAATTCTTCCCTGGGTACTGCTTGCCTTGTTGGTTTTGATCTGGCTGAGTAGCCTTTTTGTTAGTGAGAAACCGCTAAATATCCGTCATGAATCTACCGAGGGGCTGATGAGTATTTTGCGCAAGCCGGTGGTGCTGGCTTTTTTCGTCGCCTGTTTTTTACTGCAGTTAGCACATGGCCCTTATTATGCTTTTTTCAGTATTTACCTGCAGGATTACGGTTATTCCCGTACCCTTATCGGGCAGCTTTGGAGTCTGGGAGTCTTAGCGGAAGTTTTGTTGTTTTTGGTAATGCATCGCCTGTTTGTCCGTTTTTCAGTGCGGGCTATCTTGCTTGTTACCTTGTTGCTAGCTTCTGTGCGTTGGTTATTAATAGGTTTTTATGCCGATAATATTGCCGTGCTTTTTATTGCCCAATGTATGCATGCGGCGACTTTTGGCAGTTTTCATGCGGTGGCGATTGAGCTGGTTCGGCGCTTCTTTAAAAATGGCCACGAAGGGCAGGGGCAGGCATTGTACGGAGGTATCAGTTTTGGTGCTGGTGGTGCCTTGGGTGCTTTGGTGTCTGGGCTGTTGTGGGAGACTAGTCCCCTGATGACCTTTGTTATGGCCAGTGGTGCTTCTGCTTTGGCGTTGCTAGTTTGCTTTATTTGGGTCAAAGGTGATTTGCTTGAAGGTCAGACTTAGGCTCAGAACTAAAAGTCAACACTGAGCATTCGCACAAACCACCTTGGACTTCAAATCACCTTGGACATATAGGTGCTTAAGTCTTAAGCGCTAAAACGCTTTTCAACATTATCCCAATCTACCAGATTCCAGAAAGCGGCGATCCAGTCAGGGCGCACATTTTGAAACTTCAAATAATAAGCATGTTCCCATACATCAATAGTCAATAAAGGTTTCTGACCAAGGGAAAGAGGGCAGACCTGATCGTGGCTATCGGTGATTTCAAGTTTGCCGTCTTTGTTGACTACCAGCCATGCCCAGCCTGAACCAAAGTGATTGGCCGCTTTGGCAGAGAAGGCTTCTTTGAACTCGGCGAAAGAGCCAAAGCTATCATTGATAGCGCTGGCTACTGAGCCACTCGGCTCGCCACCACCATTCGGTGCCAGAGACTCCCAGAAGAAAGTGTGATTCCAGACGCCGCCGGCATGGTTGCGAACAGGTGTTCTTTTACTCTCGTCGATAGCATCCAGACTGGTCAAAATATCTTCCAGAGACTTATCGGAAACGCCAGCTGCTTCCGCTGCTGCATTAAGCTTGGCGACATAGGTTGCATGGTGTTTGCTGTGGTGGATTTCTACCGTGCGAGCATCATAGTGAGGCTCAAGGGCATCATAGCTGTAGGGTAATTCGGGCAGGGTAAATGACATGGTTGTGCTCCTTGGATATTGTGTAATGTAAAAATTGTCTTTTTTGTCGAAAGACAATATACCGTGTATGTGTCGATATAATAGCGCAGGCTGGGAGTAATGGAAGCTTGTTGGTGCTATATTTATAAATATGTTTTTATATTGGCACTAGAGATGGTTTGTTGACAATATATGAGCCCCATAAGGTTAATCGCACAGAGGAGGAAAAATGGTAAACCCGGTATCGGATGGTATTAAGCGCTTAAGAGCCCAGCACAAATTAACTCAGACGGAATTAGCAAATCTGGCGGATATCCCCCGGGCGACGCTTGCTAATATGGAGAGTGCAACGAGCAACCCGACTATCTCGGCGGTAGTTAAAGTGGCGAGGGCTCTGGGGGTGACGGTAGAGGATTTGGTTGCCAGGCGTCAGTCGATCAGCGTCACAGAAGTCGAGCGCAAGGATATGCCGGTTATCAGGGAGGATGATGGGAAATTTGTCAGCACTAAAACCTCACCGATCAGCTCGCCTTATATTCAAATTAATGATGTCACCATGCTGCCGGGTTGTTATGCCAAAGGGCACCCCCACCCTGAAGGTAGCCACGAGTTTTTTCTCTGCCTTGAGGGTGTGGCTTTGGTGGAGGTGTCGGGGGAGAAGTTTGAGGTGGAGGCGGGTAACCTTATTTATTTTCATGGCCATCAGCCACACTGCTATGGCAATGTCGGTGTTAAACCGGTGCATGCAGTGGCCGTTGTTTTTATGACCAAGCAAAAGCATGCGCCTTGAAAGGCGCTATACTTAAATTTAGCCTGTTAGTAAGTGGATGGTATCGAGTAGATCAACGTCGGTGCTATTTACTTATGTATTTGCTGAGCTTGCTCCTTTGAGGACTAAGCATTTTCCAGGAAGTAAAGTAGACTGAGACTATTGTGTTAATAATGGCTTACCATTAAGAATAGGGATTGTGCGGTTATATATGCCATATCGAATTGAATGGGAAGCATCAGGCGTGTTATTGACTTATTCCGGCACGGTTGCTGCGGATGAGTTATCACAGGCTGCTGCAGAGATGTTTGAAGATTCGCGTTTTGAAAAACTCCAATATGTGATTTCCGATTTTTTGCCGGCTGAGGAGTTTGCCATTAACGTTCCTGATGTTGTTTTTCTGACTAAATCGTTTAAAAAAGCTATAGGCTCAGACTCTGATATAAAAATGGCCTGTGTTGCCGATCAGCCCGCTATAAGACCTTTGTTTAGGATACATGAGTGGGAAATGGCCGATGTGACGTGGGGATGCAAACTCTTTCATACGGTGAGCGAAGCAAGAGCGTGGGTTGCAGGCTTGGCAACGTAAGCTGACAGAGCAGATTGTTGTAGAGAAAAGAAGTATAAAAAAGCGAGTCCAGTTGAACTCGCTTTTTTACCAGGAAGCTAGCCGGCTGTTACCAAGGCAGTCTCATCATCGAAATCACCCGCCCAAAACTTGTACCCCATAAAAAACCCATAAATTTCTGAAAGCCTCCATCATCCTTGAGTGATAAGGGGTATCTGCCTGCTGTCTGCTTGCCGCCAAAGCGGTCGGTTTGAATAGGCTGTGCATGACAGTAGCCCCTCAATCCTGTGGCACCATTAACCTGCCCAACACCACTTGCCTTACGGCCACCAAAGGGCGTTTCTATAGAGCCGTAGGTTTGTGGGAAATCGTTAATATCGACACTGCCGGTATCAAGTTGCTGAGCTATTTCAAAACCTCGTTTGGTGTTTTTGGTCCATACGCTGGCGGTTAAACCGTAGTTTGGTGCATTGCAAAGGCGAATGGCTTCGGCTTCATCCTTAACACGAATGATCGGCATAACTGGCCCAAAAGTTTCTTCTTGAATCACTTTCATATCGTCGGTGATATCGGTGAGTACCGTGGGTAGGAAATAGAGACCTTTCTCATTCGGGTTTACTTTTCCACCGACCAGCACCTTGGCGCCTTTTTCGATGGCATCTTCAACATGGTCTTTGACCAACTCAAACTGGGCATCGGTGTAGAGTGCGCCTACGTCAAACTCGCCGCTTGATGCCTGACGAAGTTTTGAAGCTTTCTCTGTAACCTTACTAATAAACTCGTCAGCGACTGAGTCGACGACATAAACGCGTTCCGTGCCGCCACAGTACTGACCAGCGTTAAAAAAGTTGCCGGCGATAGCGCCAGCAGCGGCATTATCAAGGTTGGCATCTGCGCAGACAATTACCGGGTTTTTACCGCCGAGTTCAAGGGTGCAGGGAATAAAAAGTTCTGCGCAGCATTTGCCGACATGACGCCCAACACCTTCGCTGCCAGTAAAAGACATTTTGTCTACGCCCACTTCAAGTAGTGCCTGACCAGTCGTACTATTGCCCTGAACCATGCAAAGTAGCCCTTCAGGCAGGCCGGCTTCTTCAAAAAGTTTGCCAACTAATCCGCCGGAAAATGCGGTGGCCGAGGAGGGCTTTAGCAGTACCGCGTTTCCTGCCATCAGGGCTTGTATGGTTGGATTAAGTGAGAGAATAAAAGGGGCGTTCCAGGGGCTGATGACACCAACAACACCTCGAGGTTTGTAGACGATTGTTGCCTTTTTAGCGATACCGATCAGGCCGTGAAGTTTCTTCTTTTCCGGCTTGAGTATTTTACCGGCCTCTTTCGCGTAATAATGCAGTGCATCGCAGGCGGCGAAGATGTCCATCATTAACACTTCGTTACGGGGCTTAGGGGTTTCCTTTGATATTACGTCAATATACTCATCCTGTTTTTTAACCAGGATATCCAGGGCTCGCAACATCACCTTTGCGCGCTCACTGAAGGGTAGTGCTGCCCAGGCTTTTTGGGCAATGCGGGCTTTTTTCAGAGCTGCTTTTACATCCTCTTCGGTTTGTACTTCAATTATCCCGATAGGCTCAAGATCAGCCGGGCTGATTAGCTGGAGCTTGTCGCGGCTGCCTTCGGGAGTTTCAATCTTTTTAATGATGGCCATGTTGTGCTTGTTCCTGTTAGCTATTTTGCCTGGGCAGTGTCGT
>JAUXDF010000430.1 GCA_030618505.1 Spongiibacteraceae bacterium
GGCACTTACCGCTTTTGACTGATCTTTACGCAACTTTCCCACAAATTTTAATGACTTCAGTTTCTCACCTAATACACGCTTATCATCAATAACCGCTGTAATTCCCTGCTCTTCCAGCAGCGCCACTACATCGTCAAAACAACCTCTGGGTAGAGACAGCCATGTTTGAGATTCGGGGCCATGTTCAATCCGTGCACAGGTAATATATCTCGGTATTCCATGCGTTGAAAATCTCATGGCCTGAGTTTTAAAAAATATGGGGTTAGAAAAACTAGCCAGCCGCTTAAGTCTGGCTGCCAACGGTGCTGGAATATCATCAAGGCGAATGTATATATGGTTTGCCAGGGTAAGCGTGATCTGCTGCGGGCAATTATCAATTTTTTCAAGCTTAACAACGGCGCCTTGCTCCCAGGGTAAACGATTTTCGATTGCCTTCTGGCTTTGAGGCTTCAATTGAACGAGTAAATTATTTAACTGTTTGCCGGAGATTGTTTTGATCTGAGACAGAAAAAGCCACTGATCAGGGTAAGGCCGTAAATTTTCATCAACAAACTGGCAATGACCTTTTTGCCTCGCTTGATGCTGCAGTGGAAGGGCAATTAAATTACCGAACCCTCCATCGGGCATAATATCCTGGTTGGGGAATAGGCGATCATAAGAGTCGAATGACAAACTGGGGTAGGCATCCATGGCTTTATCGAGCAGACCAAAGCCCAGCAATCTAGCATCGCGGGCGGGTACCGGTTCAGAAAAGAATATCCAGAGGTGTGCGCCGTTACCTGAGCGTGAAATTTCAATGGCATGTGGGACATTAAAGTTCGAACATGCCTGAGCCATCGCTTTTACTGCCTCTTGCCAGCCATCCTTATCAAAATCAGCCGCTAATAAATGACAGCTATTATCAGTAAGAAGCGGATACAAACCAACAATCTTCTTACCTGCCAAGTGATCATAAATTACCTGATCATTAACAGCTGTGTATTTTCGATTTGGGCATTCATTGCATTTTATTCTGGGCTTGTTACAAACACCTTTCACCCATTCGTTATTACAAGCGACAGAATATCCACTACGCCCTTTTGAGTTTTGCCATCGATGAGCAAATATATCTTGCCGGCCTTTAAAGAGATTTTTGAATAATGCTACCTTTTCACTAACAGGTAGTAATGTTGAAGCCTGTTGATTAGCGTATTGCTGGGTTTTTCCATTCCGTAGAGACAACTCTTGTGATAATTCATCCCGTTTTATTATTAGTTTTTCACGCTCTTGATCTAGTTCAGAAATTTTTTGATTAACTGTTTTGAATTCACCATGAATATCGCTGGTACTGTTCATAGAATGGCCATTAGATTACTGGGTAGTATTCGAGCTTTCACTACCCCAAATGCCTTCAGCTAACTGAATTATTGTAGCAAGCCCTTCTTCATACGAAGGCTTGTCTACGGAGTAGACCAGAGGCCCCAGGAAGTTATCATACTGTTGTTTGAAAATTGCATCCGTTTGCAAGGCTAGTAACGCTTTTTTAATTTCACCAACAGGGTTTTCCACAAAGGCCGGATATTTGTTTTGATACTGCTTTCCATCCGCTATTACCGTTGAGTGTACAACTTCATAAAATACAGCACCTAACTCATAATGCTGACTGATTTTATGTAAATCATAAATATGCCGAATCAGCGCGTCATCATTCCAGTCATTAATGCCATTAAGCCTAGCCGCTGTGCGTCGCAATAGTGCTACCATTTTTTCCGCAGCCGTTTGCACAACATTAACACAAGAAAAATCCGCAATCTCAGGAGACTGATTCATCACCTGATTCACTAACGACGTTATTGCATGGTTCTCAGCTACCCCGGACAACTCGGAAACAATTAGCTGAATTTTGAGAAAAGGCCTTAAAGCTCCAGCAATATCAAAGATCGGTGTGTATTCTAGTTCGTACTCAATAAACTGATTACCATTGCCCGCCCTCGGTTCATCAAACTTGAAACCTGCCGCCAGAAAAAATAATATTGAAGAAGGGAGATTGATAAGAATTAAGCGAGTCGAGGGCCTGAATAACAAAGTAGTCTTTCTCGACTAATGAAGGGTCATTAATGCCAAGTTCAGCGGCGACATCCTCGATAAGTTCTTGAGTGATGTCCACAGGTCTAGCCTAGGTGTGATTTGGTTTTATATTGAAGAGATTGATTGCCAAACGCAATTTTACGATTCAATCGACCCTGAACGACAACATTGGCATTGGCTGCAAGCTGTGTGGTTTCGCCATTATTGTAAGCTTTCTCAAAATTACCCGGCTCCCACTTATAACCTAAGCGATTCAATGCCACTCTTGATGCCGCTTTAAAACCACCAGGAACAGCGATTGTCGGCTTACCCGTTACCGCCGAAGCCCGTCCACGGGCATAAAGACCCTGTCCAATACGTACCAACTGACCAGTACCCACCAGTTGTTGCAGGGCACGACCCACCTGATCATAGCCGCCTAAATCAGCAAAATCGGCTCTCAGAAATACCTCTTTCTGCGACCGCTTGATTCGCTTTTCTAGCCTTTGTTTAAGTGAAGAACTCGCTTTCATAATCTTTACTCACATTTATGGCTAAATTGTATCCTGAAAAACATATATATACAATGCAAAAACACGACACATTAAATATATAACTCACTGATAATAAATAAGATTATATAATTATATGTAACACTAATTGTCGTATAAATGTAAATAATCACGCCGCTATACTTTAACGAACAGATAAGCTGATATTAGGTAAAGCGATACAAATTCCTTACAAGGGATTTCCCCTCACTTCTACACCGCTCACCAATAGTAGATGTGCGGCTTATGGTTCCCGAGCGTCCACGCAGCACCCTCTGGGTCAACGGTCCCACGCTGGACGCTAACGCAGAGCAGCCGATCCTGGTGGCGCTGTGGTTTGGTCATATACCGCCGTACCCACCAAGACGGGGATTTGTGGTAAGAATATGTCACGGCAGGTAATAAGGATGCCGCGAAAAATCATTACTGCGGGCCAAGGGGCGGGCCCCAAGC
>JAUXDF010000125.1 GCA_030618505.1 Spongiibacteraceae bacterium
TCCAGCGAGCACTCCGCCGAGTGCCCCCGGCGCAGAAATTCAAGATGCTCATTAAAAAAACTCTGCGTCCCCAACTCAACCAATAAATAGGTTTTTTCCGCGGTTTCATTCAGCAAAGGGAACAGTCGCTCTGGCAGACAATCAGGGCGCGTACCAACCACCAGGCCATGCACATAATCCTCCGACAAAGCAATATCAAAGCGCTCTTTAAGCACCGCAATCTTGTCCAGGGTATTGGTATAGGATTGGAAATACACCAGAAATTTATTGCTTTTCAAGCGCCGTGATACCAATTTACGATTGTGTTGTATCTGATCCAGTAACTCACGATCACGCTCGAGATGGTAGGCTGCAGAACCCCACTCATCACAAAAAATACAAGGTGGCACACCATCGTAACCACCCTGAGCAGGACACTGTTCCGCGATGCTTACAGAGATTTTTGCCGTTCGCTCACCAAATATTTTGCGGAAATACTGACTGATCGGATAATAACGACGGCCATTCCAGGGAGTATCTGAATTTTTCATGCGGCGATCTTAATCGCCTTTGCGAAAAAGTACCAGCTCTGTCATAAACAATTACCCCGGCTGGTTATTATGGATATTTCCATCCCGGGAGTGGGTGTACTCGAAGTAATTCGCCAGCCTCGCTCCAAGTAGATGGCATTAAAAATACCGGGATTCAGAATCTATCAGAATGCGCAATTAGCAAATCGTTGCGTTTTTTTGCTCTACGTATTAACTTGCTCACTCCCTGCAATCTTACAACTATTTTTCAGTCACCTTTAATTTTTGACGGATATTTTCTTTATGGCAGAGCTTAATTTTCTCAATAAGACCTATACCGTAGACGACTACGATACCGTGCTAAACACGCTGTTAAAAAATGGCCACGCCGTACCCAACGCATGCCGCGGAGGCCATTGCCATTCCTGTTTAATGAGGGCAACGTCCGGGCAACCAATGCCCTTTTCACAACTTGGGCTAGATCCCTCGCTGGTTGAGGAGGGCTACTTCCTGGCTTGTCAATGTATGATCTATGCGGATATTAATGTTTGTGTTCCCGACAAGGATAAACGCACGCGCTTCACGGCAATGGTGGCAGAAAAAACCCAGCTCTCCGACCAAGTAGTTCGCCTGCGACTCCAACCTGCTCGTGATTTTGCCTACAAGGCTGGACAATACCTAACCCTTAGTAATACTGATGGTATTTCGGAAGATTATCCCGTTGCCAGCATTCACCTCGAAGATGCCTTGATGGAATTTCATATCAGCAAAGATGGCAACAAAAAACTGGATCACTATATATTTGAGCAACTTGACGAAAATGATGCACTTGAGGTGCAGACGGCCTTTACCGAGTATCACTACCAGCAGCAATACAGCACTGAAGATTTGTTATTGATTGCCTGCGATGCAGATTTGGCAGGTGCCTATGGACTGCTTCGTGAAGCACTGCATTTACAACACCAGGGTAACATTCATTTGTTGCACATTCAGCGGACGCCTTCATCGCGTTACCTCATGGCAGAAATATCCGAACTCAATAAAGAGCAAGGCAAGGTTCATTTTACAGAGCTAGCGATAAGCGCGGGTACACAGGACGATGATATCAACAGCATGCTGCAAGAAATATTAAATGGCCTTGAAAACCTCAATAACAGCCGCTGCTTTTTATGGTTCGACCATAACAACGAAGATCAGTCTGAGCCTAACAACAAAATGGCAAGCAACATCAGCGAACGACTAAAAGATATGCTAGATGACGAGAATCAACTCATCACCATGAAAGCTTAAGTCTATTCCATCGCCATTAAGACCACTAAAACAAGCTCTGGTGGTCTTAATTCAAGCCGATTTCAAACCAAGCGCTATATATGGCTAAGAGCCGTTAAAGCAGCCTTCTATCATTTCTCTATAAGCCGATAAAAACCATAACTTTTACGCATATACCCACCCTACAGCGCAGACCATCAATTCACCATAAGCCCCTGTAATATCTCACGAATACCCTGGCAGCACAGCAAGCCATCAGATACTGATGAGATCAACACCTGGCCCTTCAACGAATTTAGCTCCTTTGGCAATAATCAGTCCTCGCGTTTACTGCTAAAATTAACCTATTCATATTGGGGGAATTTAAAACCTTGGCTCAAGCAAAAACACTTTTCGCTCGACAGTCTATCTATGACAGCTCAATGAATGTCGTCGCCTACGAGTTATTATTTCGCTCCGGCACCGAGCAGCAGGCCAATTTCAGCAATGGTGACATTGCCACCTCCAACGTTATTCTTAACGCCTTCACCGAACTACCCGCACGCGACATTCTCGAGGGAAAACCCACCTTTATCAATTTTTGTCACACCATGCTGGATGCTCCCTTACTGATCGACAACCAGCAGCTGGTGGTGGAAGTTCTCGAGGGGGTGATCCCGAACGATAAAACCCTTGATGCTTTAAAAAAACTCAAATCCGAAGGTTACGCTATTGCTCTGGACGATTATGTTTACAAACCCTCGGATCATCAACTACTCGAACTGGCTGACATCATTAAATTTGATATATTGGCGCTAGGCATGGATGAAACTTTCAGCCAGCTGCAAAATCTCAAACAATATAACCTGACCTTGCTGGCTGAGAAAGTTGAAAACCACGATATCTTTGATCAATGCAAAAACCTTGGCTTTGCACTTTTTCAAGGGCATTTTCTTTCCAAACCACGCACCATTAGAGGCACAAAGATTGACGCCGACCAGCAGAATGTCATGCGCCTGGTATCTACACTGCAGAAAAAAGACGTTGAATTTCACGAGATAGAAGAGCTAATCAGCACCCACGCGATATTGTCCTATAAGGTATTACGTCTAATCAATTCCGCTGCCTTTGGCATGCCAAGAAAAATAGACTCCATCCAGCAAGCGATCACCCTACTCGGACTGGATAAAATTCGCAACTGGGCCAGCCTGCTAGCACTTAGCACGCTGCCATCAAAACCGAAAGCTTTATGCATGAATACCCTGGTGAGAAGCCATATGGCACAAATGCTTGCCGATGGCTTGAGCGACAGCAAACTGAATTGCGAAAGCATGTTTAGCGCCGGCATGATCTCAACGATGGATGCCTTTCTTGATCAACCCTTGAAGAAAGTGATTGCCTCCCTCAGTCTCAGCAAAGAGTTAAGTGATGTCATTCTCTCTCATGAAGGTCTCGCCGGACTCATTCTAAAAACGGCCATTTGTTTTGAAAAAGCAGATTTTGCCAATGTCGACTGGCAGGCACTGCAACAGCAAGGCCTGGATAGTGAAAAGATATATGAAGTCTATGTCGACAGCATTCGCTGGGCTGCCGACACTATCAAACAGCTTTGGTAAGCACTATTTAAATGGAAGAGCCAACACTCTTGTCTCTGGCGCCAGGCAATGGCCCTGATCACAAGCTTGTAAGGTTATTTTTATCCTTAATAGCCTAATCTTACTCTTCTTCCCCTGCACTTTTACAACACCCTTAATTTCTGTTTGTTTAAGATATTAATCATTGTGCTTGTCGAAAGGCTCTGGATTCACTTGAAGCTTTTTTATAAAAAGACCACTATAGATCGCCACAGGCCCACTATAATAGTTAGCACACTTCTAACTTCAGCGTGCGCCAAAAATTTCGTCATTCCGGCAGTCTTTTGGCCGGAATCCAGCTTTAACAGTCTGGATCCCCGATAAAACACTTCGGGGATGACGTGCTTTCACGCATAGGATGTAACTCGCTGAATAAGTTACGCACAATTAATAAAAGCAGTTGCACAAATAAGGTGATAACAATGCTCGGTTTAATGATGGATAGTCCGCTTTTGATCAGCTCTATTATGAAACATGCTGAGCGCCTTTATGGTGATAGCGAAATCGTCTCAATCACCCACGACCATGCCCTGCACCGCTACAACTACCGCCAGGCTTTTGCACGCTGCCGCCAGTTGGCCAATGCTATGGCAGAGTTGGGTATTCAACAAGGGGATGTGATCGGCACCTTGGCCTGGAACGACTTTCGCCACTTTGAGCTCTATTATGCCAGCTCCTGCTCCGGCGCCGTTTGTCACACCATTAACCCACGCCTGTTTGCCGAGCAGCTGGAATACATCATCAACCACGCTGAAGACCAGTGGCTGTTTAGCGACCCGATGTTTGTACCCCTGCTGGAAAAATTATTACCGAGCATTCCAAATATAAAAGGTTTTGTCATTCTTAGCGACGAAGCCCATATGCCAGAAACCAGCCTGCCTAATGTGTATTGCTACGAAACCTTACTCGCCAAACAATCGGATAAATTTGACTGGCCCGAACTTGATGAACGCACCGCATCTGTCATCTGCTATACCTCCGGCACCACCGGCAACCCCAAAGGTGTGGTCTACAACCACCGCAGTACTATCTTGCACGCCTACGCACTGATTATGCCCGACGCCCTGTGCCTGTCCCAGCGCGACAGCCTGCTCTCGGTGGTACCAATGTTTCATGTCAACGCCTGGGGCACGCCCTATGCCGCGCCAATAACGGGAGCCAAGCTGGTATTACCAGGGCCGCATATGGCCAATGGCGAATCACTGACTAACTTGATGAATTCGGAAAAAGTCACTATCTCGGCGGGGGTTCCCACGATCTGGCAGGCCTTGTTGCAATACCTGCGCGATAGCGGACGCACCCTTGATACCGTCAAACGACTAATCGTTGGTGGCGCAGCCTGCCCGCTCTCCATTATGGAAGAGTTTGAAGAGCACCATAATGTTTATGTCCACGCCGCCTGGGGCATGACAGAAATGAGCCCGCTGGGCAGCGTCAACACCATGAAAGAAGATCCCGCCTCACTGCCTGTAGAGGTATTTAGCAAGCAACGCCTAAAGGCTGGCAGAGCGGTTTTTGGTGTTGAGATGAAGATTGTCGACGATGACAATAGAGAATTGCCCTGGGACGGTGAGGCCTTTGGCTCCCTCAAAGTCCGCGGCCCCTGGGTCTGCAGTGAATACCTTAAACATGATAAACCAGCCCTGGATAACAACGGCTGGTTTGATACCGGCGACATCGCTACCATCACCCACGACGGCTATATGCAGATTACCGATCGCTCCAAAGATGTGATCAAATCCGGTGGCGAATGGATCAGCTCAATCGACCTGGAAAACGCCGCCATCGGCCATCCCAAAGTGGCACAGGCAGCAGTTATCGGCGTGCCGGACCCCAAATGGACCGAACGCCCCCTGCTGCTTGTTGTTCGCCAGGCAGGCGAAGAACTCAGCAAGGAAGAAATACTCGGCTGGCTGGAGGGAAAAGTGGCTAGTTGGTGGATTCCAGAGGATGCTGTATTTGTTGATGAACTGCCCATGACAGCAACAGGCAAGGTGAGCAAAAAAGATCTTCGTCAACAGTTTAAGGAATATAGTTACTGATAGCGCTATAGCCGCTAGCTCATAGAAAAAAATGACCCGGAGCTGCGAACAACTCGAAATGAGTCATTTACGCCTTAGCTGTCATAAAACATGCCGGCTGTAGGGTGCGGCTCCCGCACCAATGGTCATTAGTGCGATAATAGCCGAATATAACTCACCAAAGCCTCAACTTCACTGCGACTTAATATGCCCTCCCATGCAGGCATATACTTTCCCTGCCCATTAAGAATACTAACCACCAATTCGTCATTACTAAAACGATTGGTCTCATTAGGATTGGAATGATCCATCGGTAACATTCCGACCAGACTCGTCATAATACCGTCGCCCTCACCATATTCACCGTGGCATACCTGACAGTACTGCTGGTACAACTTCAAACCGTCAACCGGATCGCCCATCAATCCATGCTTGGAACTACTAAGAAAACGCAGATAAGCAATTAGCGAATCCAGCTGTTTATCACTAAAAATATCTTTCCATTCAGGCATTGAATCACTGATTATATTGTGGCGATCACGCCCGGTAATGGTCTGGCGCCCCACGCCGGTAATAATTTTCTTAAGTACGGTATCACTACGTGCTCTGATGGTAGTGGTAAGATCAGCGGGAGATATTTTCAGGCGCTTTGCCAAAGGCCCAGCTCCCTTGCCATCAAGGCCATGGCATAATTGACAATAGGAAACAAACAAGCGCCTTCCCTCATAGGCCTGGGTCGGTTCTGCCGATACACAAAATGCTGCACTTTGAAAACCAAACAAGATAAGCAAGGCAATAATTTTTTTATTCATCATTACTTCTCCTTAGGCAAGTCGCATCTAATGAAGCAAAAAAAGTAATCCAAATCAACTTAAGCATAGCACTGAAGCTAAAAGGAGGACTTAATAATCTGAGATGATTGCATTTCAGCTAAGGCTATGGGTATAACAAAGAAAAAAAGTATGCCGACAAATACCTTTTTTATATTCATGCTCAGTACTTGGTGCGATACTACGCTACATGTTTCTTATTAAGATAATTTATACACCCAATTTTAAAGCCTAGCTAGTGCCTAACCAGAAACCGGAAGTTTTCGAAAATTAAGTCCGCTCCTGGCCAACGCAAATCTAGCTCCTAGGCCTTTAAGACGCAAGATTTGCGTTGGCCAGGATCTCTTTGTCTAATTTCTGGATGGGCACTAGCTACCAAACTGCTCAATCTCATAGACCTCAATCTGGCAGCTCCCAAGATCCAAATAACGCCAACGCACATCCAGATCATATAAGCGCATACCATAGCTGCGCTGCGGATCGATCTGTTGATATTGCGGCCGAGGATCCTGTTGCAATACCTGGATAATCAAATCTCGGAGTTTTATATTTTTTTCCTGCTCATAGACCTTACAAACACCCTCGGCCTGCTCGCTAAAACCTACTGGAACAATTTCGGGTTTGCTCGCAGCCAAATCATTTACCGCCCCTTTCACAACATCCACGTAGGGCAGATAGGGTTTGATATCCAGCACCGGTGTACCATCAAGTAAATCAATGCCGGAGAGGTGTAGCTTTACACCATCGCTATAATCAATGCCATCAAGCTTGACCACCGACAGACCGATGGGATTGGGACGCACCGGCGAGCGGGTGGCAAACACAGCCATTTTCTTGTTTCCACCCAGACGGGGCGGCCTCACCCGAGCCGTCCAGGCCCTGTCGATACTTTGATGAAACACAAACTGCAGCCAAATATGGCTGACGCTCTCTAGCTCCAATACCGCTTCCTTTTTGGCAAAAGGCTCAAGCAGTTCCAATACCGCCGTCGCTGCCGGCGCGAGACCCGACTGACGGGGAATGGCAAATTTTTCCTTAAAGCAGGAGTGAACAATACCGATAGTGTCAAAGCTGAATGTTGTCATGGGCAATATTGTACAGGAAGCCTTGATGTAAGCGCAGGCGACTGTCTATGCTTCTGGTATTATATCGCCTTCTTTGAAACTCACTCACCAAACAGGAAAGGCCATGAGCGTTGAACAGCACCGAAAAATGAGTCCGAAAAAAATCGATTGCTGGCTAATCACGGCATCGGATACTCGGGGTTCCAAAGAGGATATCAGTGGAGATCTGATCGCTGAGAAGCTGAGTGCTGCCGGTCACCAGGTGTTGGGTAGAAATTGGGTAAAGGATGAGCCTGCCGAATTATTGAAAGCGCTTGACGG
Source organism: Spongiibacteraceae bacterium (assembly GCA_030618505.1). Classification (GTDB taxonomy): domain Bacteria; phylum Pseudomonadota; class Gammaproteobacteria; order Pseudomonadales; family PIVM01; genus JAUXDF01. Next base: position 7,628 of record JAUXDF010000125.1, read on the forward strand.
TGTCAAAGATGCCAGGGCGATTATTCTTACCGGCGGCACCGGATTGACTCAACGTGATATCACCTGGAAAGTGGTGAATGATTACTGTGACGAGCCTCTGCCAGCTTTTGCGATACTATTTACTCAGCTGAGTTATCAGCAAGTTGGAACAGCGGCGATATTGTCTCGGGCTACGGCGGGGATAAAACGTGATAAAGGGCAGCTGGTTGTTGCGCTGCCGGGCTCATCCAAGGCTTGCGCATTGGCGGTGGATGATATCCTATTGCCAGAGTTGGCGCATATTATTGGTCATATGGATAAGTAAATATCGCCGAAAGCACATGACTCCCGAATAACAAAAGAAGGTAGGTAGAGTGTGGCCCCCGCACCTTTGATTGCTCTGTGGCGATCATTGGTGCGGGG
>JAUXDF010000089.1 GCA_030618505.1 Spongiibacteraceae bacterium
TATACGGATGCCTCTTGGGAAGAAGTGCCGCAGCTGCTTCACAATCATTGGTTTGAGGTGGTTAATCATCTATATCCAACGGCTATTGCCTCCCATTCAACCGCTGTATCGCTATGCCCAGTGAATAATGCTGTGTTTATTACCGCAGAGGTAAAAACCAGGAAAAAAGTCAAGGTAAGTGATGCCTTGACCATTGAGATTTTACCAGGAGATGTCTCTCTACTTACTGAACCCTTTCAGCCAGAGATGTTCAGAAGCTCTACACCTCGGTATCTTTTAGAGAACTTACAAATTAGTCATAGTGATGTCGAAACCCCCAAGTCTTTAGGTAAGGAGTGGGTGGAGCGGGAGTTGTGCAAACTGCTTGAGCGCTATGGGGAGAATGAGCTTAATCGTATTCGTGACCAGGCTAGGCAATATTGCGATACTGTTAAAATGGAAAAGGCTTTTAAGCAGCTCGATAAATTGATTGGTGCTGTTCTCTCCACCCATTCAATTGATGCCCTTTCTACACATCAAGCCATTGCAATGGCCAAAAAAGCGCCCTTTGATAGTAATCGATTAACAACATTAGATGCTTTGAAAAATTATTTGACTCGATGTGAATTGAAAGCAGAGCCTTACCACTACCAATCATCAAGTTGGCGTAATCTGGCATTTTATGAAAGCTACTTTTCAAACTATATTGAAGGTACAGAATTTGAGATTGATGAAGCAGAGAAAATTGTTTTTGAAAAATCCGAAATAGAGAACCGCCACCAAGACAGCCACGATCTTTTATGGGTATATGATGTTGTACATGATTATACCGAGATGTGTACCGTGCCGGATTCGCCTGATGAATTACTACAATTGCTACTTCAACGTCATGCTTTGATTATGCATCAAAGACCTGATAAACGCCCCGGGTTATTAAAAGAGAAAACCAATAAAGCAGGCGGTACAGTTTTTGTCGCACCAGTGCATGTAGAGGGAACATTAACCCAGGCATTTCCACTTTACCAAGCTCTGCCGGAAGGATTACCTCGTGCCATTTTTATGCAGTTTCTGATCTCTGAGTGCCACCCTTTTGATGATGGCAATGGCCGCTTGGCGCGTATTATGATGAACGCAGAGCTCGTTTCTGCCGAACAGCATAAGCTTATTGTTCCTACCGTGCATCGTGATAGTTACCTGATTGGTTTGAGACAGGCAACACGAAGTCTCAAGTTTCGAGCGATGACAAAGGTGCTTGCTAATCTACAAGCCTACACTGCATCAATTGACTGGTCAGACTATGGTGAGGCGCGCGACTCCCTGGAGTCCCACTGTGCTAATAAATTGCCCGATGAAGGTGTGGCCAGATTTAACAAACAGATCGCTAAATTTAAGATCGATTTACCTGCTCTATAGTCGTCATTATCAAGTGTTATTTGTTGTTTTACCCGCTCGCCAAGCCGGCCTCTCGATTTTCTGACAAAGCAATACCGGCAACAGCTAAAACGCTACTAAAAATGGGTTGTTGAAGAGACTTGTTTAACCAGTGTCGGCGAAATGTTGTGGCAAAAGAACCAAAAGCGGTACTTAGAGCATTATCGCAGTAAGGTGTTAAATCGGGTAACTGGGGGCTCTTGTGTAAACTCCACCCCCAAGAAAATTAGATAAGCTTGTCCGATTAGCTCCAACTTGCCCCGATGCTAGCAAAGTCTTGGCAACCAAATTGAGCATCCCCCTCCTCCTCAACAGGGATTCACCTTGCCGGTAAACGGCCTCCAGCATCAAGATTATAACGCTGCCATGAAGGCACTCACACCCAAACAGATTAATATCAAAAAGAACAATCGACCATTATAAACCCCCATCGGCAAAGCCAAGTTTAGCCTGAACCAGCGCCTCTTCATGCGTGCCCACAACGGTATATCCCATCGCATCATATCCCTTAGATCTGCGCTGATACATTCTCTGCAAGGTTGGCAATGACGCATCCACATAGTCGTATATTGTAACGCGCACTTTCCCTTCAGCCTGTCGATGAATACGTCCGGCATATTGCACTAGAGTACCTTTCCAGGAAATGGGAAGTGCAAGGAACAAGGTATCCAGCTTTGGCAGATCAAACCCCTCCCCTATATATTTCCCCGTAGCTATTAACACCTGCGTCTCATCAAGCGCCTCCATAGCCGCTTTACGTTCTTTAGCCTTCATTGCCCCGCGCAAGACTTGAAAACTTACACCTTTTTCAGCTAACAGCTCAGCTAATACCAGAGCATGTTCCCGGCGCTCTGTCAGAACAATGGGATTACGCTGCGCTTCAACCTCAACAATCACATCATCAATGATTTGTTTGTTACGCTTTTCATTACCTGCCAACCAGCGATAGATTTCCGCTATATGAGGTCGAGTTTCAGTGTGCGTTAGCTCCAGTGGCGGAGTGTGATACAACTGCCTGACAATCACTCGCTGTTCAAACTGTTGATGAATGTCAGATTTTACCGCGTGACGAATAGGGCCCGCTTGCATAAAGATTATCGGTTGATGGCCGTCCTGCCGCTGCGGTGTTGCGGTAATGCCGACAACGTATTTAGCATGAACCTCATTCAGCAACATATCATAATTTGGTGCTGATATATGATGGCACTCATCAATTATTATTTGACCGTACTCGAATAGCTGAGGATCAACTGAGTTATCGCTTCGCTTTATCATGCTTTGATAGGTTGCTATATCGATTTCACCCGTGGGTTTGCGCTTACCACCACCAATGACTCCCACATCTGCACCTTCTAAAAAAATGACAAGCCTTTCTCTCCATTGATCCAGCAATTGCAGGCTATGAACCAGAACAAGCGTATTAATTTTCCTTTGGTGTATCAGACCAATCGCCGTAACCGTTTTGCCAAACGCAGTAGGTGCATGAAGAACCCCCACATCATGTTTAACAAGACTAGCAACGGCCTTTTTCTGATTCTTACGTAGCTCTCCCTTAAACTTAAGATTCTTTAATCGCTTTCCTGTTTTCCGCTTGTCGTCCACCTCTACTTTTACAGATTGCTGCTCAAGCATGGCAGCTGCCTCTTCAAAACAACCTCTTGGTAATGACAAGTAGCCTTGATCAATGTATGCAAGGCAGATAAATCTCGCAATACCATGGGTAGAAAAACGTAATGCTTGCGCCTTAAAGAATTTAGGATTGGAAAAACTGGCTATTCGTTTTAACCGTGCCAACAACGGCTGAGGCAGTTGATCTATGGGAAGGTACACCCTGTTTGCTAACACTGCTGCTATACGCTCTGGACAATCACTAATTGTCGTTTTAGCGACTGGCAATCCCTTCTCCCAAGGTTTTAGCTCCGACCCTTTATTGTTCTCCGGTTTTTCTATCTGCTCTAAACATTCAACTATTTGTTTGATTTTAACTCGGTTTACAGAAGCAAGATAAGTCCACTGATCGGTATAGGCAGCCAAGCTTTCATCAACAAACTCACTATTACCTGAGCGTCTCGAAGCATGCTGCAGAGGCAACGCAATAAGGTTACCAAATCCACCGCTCGGCATCATATCCTGATTGGGAAACAAACGGTCGTAAGATTCGAAGGACAAAACAGCATGGCTCTCCATCGCCTTGTCGAGCAGAAAAAAACCAAGACGCCTTGCGTCTTTCGCAGGTACAGGGGCGTCAAAAAAAATCCAAATATGAGCGCCGTTACCAGAGCGAGACCTCTCCACGGCACAGGGTATATTCCAAGAAGAACAAGCCCCACGAAAGGCTTTGACTGCTTGCTGCCAATCCGACTTATCAAAATCGACAGCCAGTAACCAGCAGTGGTCATCAGCTAATAGCGGATAGAGACCAATAGTGCATTCTCCAGAAAGGTGGTCATAGATCGCCTTTTTATCCAATGGCCTGTATACACGATTATTGCACTCACTACATTTTATCTTGGATTTATTGCACAGTCCCTGCTGCCATTCATTGGCACATGCCACTGAGTAGCCTTTACGGCCTTGCTTATTCTCCCAACGAAGTGCGTAAATATCATCACGCCCTCGGAAAAAATTTCCGAAGAGTTCAAGCTTTTGCTGTGTGCTCAGTATTTCAGTACAAGGGATTGTCGGTTCCCGGCTCATATTTTGGAGCGTAAGTATCTCTGCACGCCGTGCCAGCAATTCATTCTTTTTTTGCTCAATAGCTACCAACTTGCTATCTATCGACTGTAGCTCTTCATCAATAACGCTCATAACATTCACATATTTGAATAAGCCAGTAAGTAGAAGTTCCAATCTGGAACCCAGACACCAAAATCAACACCGGTGGTGACACGTTGAATGCAGCCACCATACCCTCTCAGCCTAAAGACTGGATTTAGCGAACAAAGAAAGTAGCCTGCTGAAGCAACTCATCCTCCAAGCTCTGGCTTCCGTACACGAATCAGAAATACGTATTCACAGCAAATTCAAATTGATTAATAAATATATCCTTAAACGCAGTGATATTATTTTGCTCATAAAACAACAACATCGCTTTTTTATAATCAATCGAGTTGATGGTTCTAAAGGATATCGGGCAGTGCTGGTAATCAATTAAAATTGCATTACTGACAATTCTGGCTGTTCTTTTGTTGCCATCACCGAAGGCCTGAATATATGAAATTAGCACCAACGCCAATAAGGCCTTTTCAAACACGCTATTTCTGTCATTAATCAAACTGCACATAGCCTGTAGCGCTTCTCTAATTTGGTATTCATTATCCAGCGGTACGTAATTGGTGCCGGAAATACCCACCTTTCTTTTTCTGATATTGCGGTCAATACCTAAACCCTTAGCCAACAAACTGTGAACATCTTCAACCCCGGCAACACTCAGTGGCGAGGCATAGCCCGGATTAGCAATCACAAAATCTAATGCATCTTTATGATTAAGCAACATAATGGCATCGTCTTTGGTTTTACCTTCGGCAGTTTCTTTTTCTTTTAATAGCCGCTCCGTTTCCAATAACGAATAGGTATTGCCTTCAATTTGCGAAGACTTCCAACTCAAGTCAATCGCCAAGCGTTCTAATTCCTTCGAGTATTCAGCAGTAGTAAGCTGGGCAATATTAGCTTGATAAGTTTTCTGTAACGCCATCAGATGCTTTTCTTCATCTTCTGTTAACAACGTTGACTGGCTTAGCACGCCGGTTATCAACGATAAATCAAACCCAGCCTTAATATCTCGCTCATCAATTTCCTGCTCAAAATACACATCAATATCGATGGGGCAAAACAGCTCATAGCTCGGGCTAACATGGTAGCGAGTACCACGCCCCTTACCTTGGCTAACAATTAAGCCCTCTGCCATCAATTGTGACAGCATTCTTTTTAATGTTGCATAGGCCACGCCCGTACCCGAGTCGTCGTAAATCGCCTTGGAGGATAAAGCAGGGTTTGCTTTAATAAACGATACAATGGTCAAATGTTTGTCTGATAGCATAGCCACTTGCCTTCAATTGAAGCTCAATATTTTATTAATATAGCTCAAACTGGGGTAGAAGTGAGCTTATTAGGCAGAATAAATGAGCTTTAACTGGTGATACACCGCACTATTCGTATTATCAACCCTGCTCTTTGATGCAAAAATCATCCGAGCTACCTGCCAAAAAAGGCAATCGCATCATTCAACCCAAAAATACGCCATCCCTCTACCGGTTCAGCAGTTTGAAGCACAACAGCGGTTTTCTTGTGGGGCCAAGCCAACTCAAATTCAGCTGCCACTTCACCGATACCAATAACAGCCTTAAAGCCACTTCTGGTGAGCTAGAATCGCGCTTTTGACAACCATCACAAATGAACCTGACATCAAGATCACAGGTTGTGCCGATAGTATGGCAGGATATTACTGCCTGCTGTGTATTTGACTGCTGCCATGTTTTCTCCGGGTAATAAAAAACCCGGAAAGCAGGGACTGCCCAGACTATAACTTGCTCATTATATCTTCAAAGTGTTATAAAAAAACCATGCCATAACGTTTGACGATATTAACGCCATACGTTATTATCAATATGTGATTTCTTCATTTAAAAACAAACAGACCGCATTGATCTTCACCGGAAAGATGGCAAGAAAGCTTCCTTCCGATATTCAGCGAGCTGCATTACGCAAACTGAAGATGATCGACAGCACTCTGGACTTGAATGATTTAAAAACACCGCCCGCTAACCGACTGGAAGCCCTAAAAGGCAACCGCAAAGGTCAGCACAGTATTCGCATCAACAACCAATGGCGCATTTGTTTTTCTTGGAAAAGCGGCAATGCCCATAATGTAGAGATAGTTGATTACCATTAATTGATCATCAGTACGGAGGCAATCATGAGCATTAAACGTAAAGATTTAAATCAAACTGATTTCAGTGGTATTGGCACCGGAGAAAAACTTGACCCACTACACCCGGGCGAAGTCCTGCGTTGTGAGTTCTTGGAACCCATGGAGCTAACACAGTATCGCCTCGCCAAAGATATTGGCGTACCCGCTCGTCGTATCAATGAGATCGTAAAAGAAACTCGCGCTATTTCAGCAGATACAGCCATTCGCCTAGCGCGCTATTTCGGTAACTCCGAGCAATTCTGGACAGGGCTACAGGCCGGTTATGATCTTGCTATAGCGCGAGCTAAAATCACCGACACACTGGAAAACATTAAACCTCGCGCAGCATAAAAAACCCGCGTCGGCAAAGCCAAGCCTGGCCTGAACCAGCGGCTCTTCATGCGTGCCCGCAACGGTATAACCCATCACGTCATATCCCTTAGATCTGCGTTGATACATTCTCTGCAAAGTTGGCATGACGTATCCACATAGTCACATATTGTAACGCGCTCTTTGCCTTCAGCCTTCCGATGAAACCGGCATCTCAAAAAACACACTGCGGAAATACCTACTTGATGAGTCGCCACCTAGTCAATGACAACCCTATGCACTGTCACATATTCAGCATTCAAGATACTCTAATAAAGGGCTGAAAATCCGGTAAGCGTAATATGCCAGAACCCATCCCAGTAATGGTGCTGGGCAGATTGGCTATTGATATCCACCACCAGGGACAGAGTTTGGGTGCCGCCTTATTAAAGGATGCGTTGCTGCGCATATTATTCATTTCTCAAGATGTCGGGATTCGAGCAATACTCGTGCATGCCATTTCAGCTGAGGCAAAACACTTCTATCAAAGATATGGATTTCAGTTTCTAAACCGCTGACAGACGCAGCGATAATGCTACTTAAGTTGTGTGAAATGTGAGACCTGACCCCGCTACTCCGATAGCTATTGGTCGCCGATTTGTCTGCCTCTATTTGTCTGCTTGTAAAACAGCCTGTCGACGGCGGTAGCGAAATGGGATTTCACTGGTGGGTGTCAAGGCCCCCAAGCCAAGTCGTGATTTATCAAAGTCTGGAAGGTCTGTTTCCAACAGCTCCAAATCAAAAGCATTGAATAATACAATGCATAAAACTTTAAATTCATTTCTGGAAAAATGTCGCCCCGGGCAAAGACTTAAACCACCACCAAATGGCAGAAGGTTATATTTCAATGGCTCACCGCGAAAGTTAAAATGGTTTGGGCCTTGCTTGCCGACAAAACGATCCCAGATGAAATGCTCTGGCTGCTCATAGATTTCACTATTCATTTGCGTCAAACGAGGGAAAATTGCTGCGTATTCCCCTTTTTTCATTGATAAGATTTTGCCTGACTTCAGAGATAGCTCTACGTTTTCAGTCGCCATACGGATTGGCATTGAGGCAGTGCGCAGGCGTAACATTTCATCCAGCGCCGCATCCAGCAGCGGCATGCTGTCAATGGTTTTTAGTGATAGCTCAGGCGTACCCAGGCTGGTTTTTTCACTTACTTTGCTCAAGCTTTCGTGCACTTCTTGTGTGATTCTGCGTCTGGCTTCGTCATCACGTAAGATAAAAAATACGGAATAAAAGGCCATAACAACCGTGTTTGCCTGAGCAGCCCAAAACAGCCCTGCATTAATTGGCCCTTGTGCTTCCCGGTCGGAGGAGACTGAATCCATAAAAGCGAAGCGCTCATCCATGACGCCGGATTGATTGGGTTTGGGCTGACATAATTTTTGAGACATTTTTTTCAGGAACTGGTCTGAACGGCGGAAGAATAACCATCGTGGCAGGCCAGATAGAATCATCGGTAACTGTTTGTCAAAATGCTGAAATTCACTAAACAGGCTATCGTCATCGAAGATGCTTTCACCTAATAAGGCCTCACCACCGGCCTCAAAAACCAGTTTGGCGAGAAAGTGAAACAGCTCGCCTTGTTGCCACTCGTCACTGCTGCTTTGTTGAAGACGTTTTTCCAGTTGCAGGTGCATGCTGCTGGTCAGTGGGCCAAGCTTGCTGCGGCGCAGACTCTTATCAAATTGCACCGTCATTTCATGTAAGCGGGTGTCAAACAGGTGCCATTGAATGCCGAAAGCCTTGCCGGAAACCTCCTCAGATAGCGCATCACCGCGCAGCGTTTTCGCCTGTTTAAAAAGCGTGTCGTAGTCGTGGGGGTTGGTAAGAAAGGTGATCTTTTTGCCGCCCATGAGAATGGTGAACTCATCTCCGTGTTGCTGCTGCAGGCCAAGCAGTAATTTATCGGCGTCCGTGCCAAAGGCTATACCGTGACCGAGATAGGGTACCCAGGATTTAATGAAGGGAACGTCAATGCTCATGATGATTTCCACTCGGTATTAATGATTATTATCTTTACGATTGATAAATAAGACGCGAGTTTACGGCACCTGTCAAGTGAATGTGAGGCCTGACCCGAATGGCGGCGTTGCAACGGGGATATCTACAACGGGCGTATTTTGAATACGCACTATTTTCGCGTTATCACACACACGAAAATAGTCAGAACCGAGATTCAAAACAGGTATTAAGTGTTGGAGCCGCGCCTTGCATGCCAATGCCATTAACGTAACAACGATAAGCACCTTGTAGCCCGGATCAGTGTGCCCCGTGAAACGCTTTGGGAATGAGCTTGCGAAATCCGGGAATGAATCCAGTAATCCCCTTGATTTCGCAAACTCAATCACGGCTACGGGCCTAAGAATATCCTTAAGTTAATGGCATTGCATGCTGGTCATTTTTCAATCACACACAATGATATCAACAAGGACCTATGGAGTCCTTAGCACTCTCTAAAGAGCCTATAAAGTGCCAAATTTAGCCCTCAGGGACGGTCAAATAATAGGCAGGCACCCCATCAAATTCAATACAGGTATGCACTCATAATGCTGGTTATTCTAACAATGCCTGCTTCGCACCGCTGAGTAGTTTTTCTTTATTTACCGTGGACTTACGCCCACATCGACGCTTACTTTCGTTCGCCATTGACAATCTCTCCGCCTCTTTTAGAAATTTATTTCGAAATAAATGAACTTATTCTTTCTCACCCTTGTCATAGATAGTAACACATTTCGAAATAAGCGACATAAAGTTGTAGTTGCTTGTATAACAGGAACTATAACTAAAGGTGGTGACTATGAATGATAAGCAATTCGAT
>JAUXDF010000322.1 GCA_030618505.1 Spongiibacteraceae bacterium
TCAGCTGTTGCTTAAGCCACTGTATTTGATACGCCATTTATATTACTCAATGGTTACTTGGCATGGCTTTATATCAATGCCTTTACCAAGATAATTATGCGTCAACGCCCTTCTGACATACCTGACAGTATAGTCGTAAATCTTATAGGTGATAGACTATTTCCCTTAAAGGCGCCCCTCTTCTCTACTTCTCAAACCACTAGCCGCGCGTATAATGCGGCCTGATTAACGGCAGGTCCGCATAGGTGCGAATACCGGGCTGGGCAGCGCAAACCACAGGGATGGCGTTGATAACTGGCATGGCAGTCACAACATTGGCCAGGTCTGCGGGGCGCCCGCTCTGTAGTTGCGTTTGCGAGGGGGCAAACTTTACACTGGTGAGAACGCCTGGCTCACCCTGTACTTCCATCGTATAACCATGGCGCACCGGCCAGTCGGGCTTCAAGCCTTTTCCCGCATTCCACACCACTTCCAGCTCAATCACTTCTTCATCGTCGACCATGCCCGTCCAGCGGCATTTTTGACCGGCAATGGTTCCAGCGGGTATTGAAAAACCATAGAACTCGCGATCGTCAGTTGCTGTTGCACACTCGTAATGAAAGTGAATATCGGTAATAGGTATGTGCAGCAATTCGGCTATCACATCAATGCACTCAGCATAGGCACCAAGAACACTCTCATTGGTAGCACGCCATTTTTCGTCCGGCAGCTGTCCCCAGCCCAGATTGGCGTAATTGGCAATGGCCTCGTAATAGGCCACATTCACTGATTCCAGAAAAAGAATTTTGCGAAAGTCATAACTCGCTGACGCCATAAGCGCACTAATAAAATTGGCAAAACCTGGAAATATTCCTGAGCCAAACAAACTCACACCGCCTTTTTCAGCAGCGAGAGCCAGCCGGGTTTGTACATCACTCCCCCAGGAGCGGGCATTAACAAAGTAGCTGGAGACGACATTTTTACCAGAGGCCAGAATACGCTCGACCTCATCAATATCGGGAAAAGTGGGCATGTAGCACACACAATCAGCCTCCATCGCCAGTAACTGCTCTACATCCGCAGTAGTGATAACACCTGTGGCATCGATACCGCATAACTCACCGACATCTTTGCCCACCTTGCTTTTACTCCAGGCATAACAGCCAACCAACTCTAGCTCAGGGTGGCGCATAATGCCTTTAACGGCCTCACGGCCAACGTGGCCCGTGGTCCACTGAATGATTTTATAGGTCATTGATAAACTCCTTTGCGAAGTGGTCTGTCTCCTTCTCCCGCTTGCGGGAGAGGGCCGGGGTGAGGGTATGGTATGACTGCAAGCCTTATAAGTAGCGACTTAGCGGCGCCCTCATCCTAACCTTTGCTATGCCCTCGGGTGCTCCCCCAGGAGAAGGGACTGATTAGTTTTTTTGCAACACACTTCTGCTTAGAGACTAACTAGTGCCCATCCAGAATTTAAACAAAGAGGTCATGACCAATACCAATTTTGCGACTTAAAGGCCTTGAAAAGGCCTAAGAGCTAGATTGGTATTGGCCATGACCGGACTTAATTTTCAAAAACTACCAGTTTCTGGATGGACACTAACTAGTGCCCATCCAGAAATTAGACAAAGAGATCCTGGCCAACGCAAATCTTGCGACTTAAAGGCCTTGAAAAGGCCTAGGAGCTAGATTTGTGTTGGCCAGGAGCGGACTTAATTTTCGAAAACTTCCGGTTTCTGGTTAGGCACTAACTAAACGCTCTCGGCAAATCCATATTAAGCGCAACCAAACCACCATTCACAGCCACTATATCTCCAGTGAGGTAGGATGAGGCCGGGGATGCCAGATAAAGCGCACAAGCGGCTATATCATCTACCTCACCCAAACGACCCATGGGTGTTGTCTCGACCATTATCTTTTCCACCTCGGGGGTCAAAAAAGTAGTCAGGGCTTGCGTGCGTGTCGATCCGACGCCGATGGCATTCACGCGAATTTTCGGCGCAAATTCCTGGGCTAACTCTCGGGTCAACATTGTCAATCCCGCCTTCGCAACACCGTAAGCTGAAAAGCCGGAAGCAGGTGCAGTTCCGGCCATGGAAGAAATATTAATAACCGCACCATCACCGCCATTCTCAACCATAAAAGGGGCGACAAGGCGAGTAAGTATAAATGCCGACGTGACATTAAAACGAAACGCGGTTTCAAACTCCCGAGTACTGGTTTTCAACATAGGTTTAGGGGGAGATCCGCCGGCATTATTAACCAGTACATCAATCCTGCCCATCTCTTTCCAGGCGATTTCAACGAGGGATTCAAGCTGACTTTCCTCCATAACATCGGTTGGCACCGTTACTACTTTTGCACCCAACTTGCGAAGATCCGCTGCGGTTTTTTCAAGCTGCTTTGCATCTCGTGCAGCAAGAACGAGATCAGCACCCGCCTCCGCATACGCTTTCGCAATCGCCTCACCAATACCGCGGCTGCCGCCAGTGATTAAAGCTACTTTTCCCGTTAATTTAAATTTGTCGATGATACTCATTTACGCGCCTTTTGCAGATGCCTGAAAGTTTAAGATTACCAAACCCCGCAATCAAACTCCACAATTACAGAGGTTTAACCGGTACCGATATGGATGAAGACTCAGCGCCACCATCGATCTGAAAAATCTTACCCACCACTACTTTTATATGCTCACAGCCAGCATCTTTTATCGCACTAAGGCAAGCCATGTTTATCGGGAACAATGGCAAACATGTCGTTTTCTATAAGTATGGCGGTATAGCCTAAAAGTAATGAACCTGCTATCATTCGATCTTGATAAATGGGTTGAAGACTCAATGTTAACTGCTCACAGGACGAGCGTGTCTAAGCAATTAGAATAAGTTATACATCAGCCTGGCGGAATAATGGCATTAGCTCATCCGACAACAAGAGCCATGTTTTCTTTTGACCAACCTAAATACTGCAAATAGATGGCTTTTACAATCACCACCCTGCTCCAGGACTTCAATCGGAAACCTACAAGCTTCATTTATGCTGCAGTAATCATAATCACTAAATGATAGGTAACTTCGTAGTTAACCCGAACATTTTTTCGCAGCAAACAAACAACATTTCGATTATTTGAAATACTCTGTGCTTTACCAGGCAAGCCGGAGACTGATCTAACATACCGTGAAATTCAATCACGAATAACAGGGAAAGCCATATAGGCTCCTGAATTACAGGAAGAGAGTAAACTCCATGAAATACCTTCCATTAATTTTTCTTGCATTTTTCCTGCTTCAAAGCTGTGGCACAAAAAATGAACATAAATACGCCCTTGATACCGAGGTACCCAACGTTGACCTCGACACCATCGTAGATATTGAAGCCAACCCCGCCAGTCTGGTATTAAAAGCCGATGAATCAGCCGATTTAAGCGTAAACGCTGTTCTTGAAGATGGCTCAACGCTAGTAGTTGATGGTATATGGAGTGTTGCAAACTCTTCGCTTGCATCTGTAAATAGCGATAAAATCACTGCGGGCAGCCATGCCGGCTACACAACATTAACCGTTAATTACCATGCGCCCAATGGCCAGTCATTCTCTAAAGATGTATCCGTTGCGGTCACCAGCCTATCAACATCGCCTAGCGATACTATCGGGCTTAAAGTCAATCCGGGCACTTTAATACTTCATGCCGGAGAAAGTGCTAATCTACAGGCTTTTGCCATTTTAGGTGATGGCTCTGAAAAACCTGTTACTGCATCATTAACGTCTGCCGACATATCCATTGCATCAATAAGTGGTTCGAGTGTTACCGCCGGTAGCAACACAGGACAAACGCTGGTAACAGCAACCTATCAAACCGCTGGCAAACAAACCTTTACGCAAGTTATTCCTGTGACAGTTTTGGCCGCCTCAGCATCTCCAACTGACATTGTTGGCTTGCGAACCACCCCTTCTTTAGTAGTTTTAGAATCAGGGCAAAGCATCAATATACAAACGTTAGCCATTCTGGGGGACGGTTCAGCTAAACTGATTAACGGCACATGGCACTCTTCAGATACATCAGTTGTATCGGTTAATGGTGAAACTGTCATCGCTGGTAGTAACGCCGGAATTGCAACACTGACAGTTAGCTTTAAAACTGTCGCCGGCAGATTATTAACACAAGATATAGCGGCGACTGTACTTGCATCAACAGCACTACCTGGCGATATAATCGGTTTAAAAGCAACACCCTCCATACTGACTCT
>JAUXDF010000457.1 GCA_030618505.1 Spongiibacteraceae bacterium
GCCCAAATATGCACCTCTTTGGCGCCTGCCCGCAATAATACCCGGCTGATTTCTTCGACAGTGGATGCGGTGGTAACAACATCGTCGAGCAGCGCGATATGCTTGCCAACAAGGGTTTCGCTTTGTTTCCCCTCGATTATCTGGAATGCACCACGGTGGTTTCTTTTACGCTCAATCGCCGTTAAACCCTGTTGATTAACGGTGTCGACTGATCGCTGCACTAGCCACTGATTGATGGGTATCCTGTCCTTGCGAGTCAGTTTGCGCCTCAGGTATTTGGCAATCTCGTTACTTTGGTTGAAACCGCGCTCTCTTAAGCGTCCGTGATGCAGGGGTACTGGGATAATCATTTGCGGGAAGGGGGCTGTAGAGTAAGCCGTGTTGATAGTCTCACTCAATAAATCGCCCAACAGGCGACCGTAGGCGAGCTGTTGGTGGTGCTTGAGTCCGGTAACGAGCTGTTTGATAGGCGAGGCATAGGGGTAGGGGGCAATGCAGCGACTAAAGTGGGGAGGTGTTTTCAGGCAACTGCCACACAAGGTTGTTTCACTTCTTATTAGTGGCAGGGCACAACGGCGACAGGGCTGCTTGATTGCTGTTAGTGAAGCAGTGCAGTGCCGACAGATGCTCCGGCCATAGGTGTTGCCACTGCAAAGCAGGCAGTGCCCTGGCAATTTGGGGAGTGAAAACATCCAGTTGTTAACCTTGAAAGTCCATTTTGGTTGACAGCTTCCTGGCTGCCGGTATTATGAGCTTCTTTTAGACCTAAAACCTATAGATCAGAAGCCTGCGGTAGAGGATATAACGATGACGGCCAGTGAAGCAAAATTGATCCGCCACGATTGGAACCATGAAGAGGTACAGGCGCTGTTTAGCCAGCCCTTTAACGATCTGATTTTTCAGGCTCAAACGTCTCATCGACTCTTTTTTGATGCCAATACCGTGCAAGTCAGTACTTTACTGAGCATTAAAACCGGCGCTTGCCCTGAGGATTGTAAATATTGCCCTCAGAGCAATCGTTACGATACCGGCCTGGAAAAAGAAACCTTGTTAGCAGTGCAAAAGGTACTCGAGGAAGCCGAGGCCGCTAAAGAAAGTGGAGCCACTCGCTTTTGCATGGGAGCCGCCTGGCGCTCACCGAAAGCGCGTGATATGGGTTATGTGCTGGATATGGTGCGTGGTGTTAAGGACATGGGCATGGAAACCTGCATGACTCTGGGTATGTTAGGCAGCGAGCAGGCACAGCAGCTGGCCGATGCCGGTCTGGATTACTACAACCACAATCTCGATACTTCCCGTGAGTATTATTGCGACATTATTACCACTCGCAGCTATGAAGACCGCCTCAGTACCTTGTCGAACGTGCGCGCAGCAGGTATGAAGGTCTGCAGTGGTGGCATCGTCGGCATGGGCGAAAAAGAAAAGGATCGTATTGGTCTGCTCAGGGAGCTGGCCAATATGGAAGTACACCCTGAAAGTGTGCCGATTAATATGCTGGTGCGGGTTGAGGGTACCCCGCTGGAAGTGGGGGAGGATGTTGATCCCTTTGATTTTATCCGCACCATCGCCGTGGCCCGTATTATGATGCCGGCCTCTCATGTGCGCCTGTCTGCGGGACGCGAAGATATGAATGATCAGATGCAATCGCTGGCTTATCTGGCCGGCGCTAACTCGATTTTCTATGGTGAAAAACTGCTGACTACGCCTAACCCGACCGCCAACAAAGATATGGAGCTGTTTGATCGCCTGGGTATTAAACCAGAAAAATATCAGGCGCAGCGTTGCTCGGAAAAGGATGAGCAAGTGTTGATGGAGCAGGTCGAGGAGGCGCGCAATGATGCCTTCTTTTATGATGCTAGTCGTTAGGTTTTTATCCCCTCTCCCAAGGATTTGGAGAGGGTGAGGGTTCGATATGAATCTCAATGAACAACTGGCCGCCGATCTGACGCAGCGGCGCCAGCAACATCTATATCGCCAGCGTCGTGTGCTGGAATCTCCCCAGCAGGTGCAGCTGAAACTTGATGGTAAGCAATACCTGGCTTTCTGCAGTAATGATTACCTGGGTTTAGCCAATCATCCTGATGTTGTTAGCGCTTTTAAACGCGCGGTGGATTTTTACGGTGTGGGCAGTGGTGCATCCCATCTGGTTTGTGGTCACAGCGAAGAACATCACCGGCTGGAAGAAGAATTAGCTGTCTTTACTGGTCGACCCAGAGCCCTGCTGTTTTCCACCGGTTATATGGCCAATATCGGTACTATCAATGCGCTGCTCGGCAAAGCGGATGTTATTTTTGAAGATAAACTGAATCATGCCTCCTTGCTCGATGCAGGCCTTTCATCGGGTGCTCGTTTTCAGCGTTTTCGTCATAATAATTTGGAAGACCTTGAGCGGCGATTAAGCGTTGCCAACGCAAGGCGTAAGCTGATTGTTGTTGACGGTGTTTTTAGTATGGATGGCGACTATGCACCCTTGACCGAACTGGCGGCACTGGCAAAAAAATATGATGCCAGCCTGATGGTGGATGATGCCCACGGTTTTGGCTGCATTGGCCAGCAGGGCCAGGGCTGTGCTGAACTTTTTGATTTGAATACTGAGCAGTTGCCTAT
>JAUXDF010000292.1 GCA_030618505.1 Spongiibacteraceae bacterium
CTACTTTTTGCAGCTGTTTTTCAACGCTTTCCAGATCAGCTAGCGCCAGTTCTGTGTTGATGATCTCAATGTCGGAGGCGGGGTCAATTTTGTCAGAAACGTGGATGACGTTTTCATCTTCAAAGCAACGTACGACATGGGCGATGGCATCGGTGTCTCGAATATTGGCAAGAAATTGGTTGCCCAGGCCTTCACCCTTTGATGCGCCTTCAACCAGTCCTGCGATATCGACAAATTCCATGGTGGTGGGAATAGTCTTTTCTGGCTGTACAATTTCGGCCAGTGCATCCTGGCGTGGATCGGGGATGGGGACGATGCCGGTGTTGGGTTCAATGGTACAGAAGGGGAAGTTTTCTGCGCCAATGCCTGCTTTAGTCAGTGCATTAAACAGGGTCGATTTACCGACGTTAGGTAGGCCGACGATGCCGCAATTAAATCCCATGTTTACTTCCTCTTCGTTGATTGTTGGAGCGCGGGCCTTGTATGTTAGGCCTTGAAGCTATGCAGGCGGTTCATGGCGATGGGCCAGTTGCCCGCCAGTGCTTCGGGGGTGTTGCGAGTTGCTTCAAGGATGCTGTCTTCTATTAGTCTTTGCTCTGATTGCGGTGCTTTGTTCAATACAAAACCGACTACTTTATCACTGCTGCCCGGGTGGCCGATGCCAATACGCAGGCGGTGAAAATCTTTTCTGTTACCCATGGCGCTGATGATGTCTCGCAGTCCGTTGTGCCCGCCGTGCCCGCCGCCTTTTTTAAAGCGTGCTTTGCCGGGTTCAATATCCAGCTCATCGTGGGCGACAAGTATAGCGTCAATAGGGATTTTAAAAAAACTGGCCAGTGTAGCAACTGCTTTGCCGCTACGATTCATAAATGTGGTAGGAATGAGTAATCGTACATCATGGCCGCCAATGTTGCCGCGACCCGTAAGCCCAAAATACTTGCTGTCAGGCTTGAGTGAAATGTTGTGTAGGTGAGCGAGTTCTTCAACGAAGAAGGCCCCGGCGTTGTGGCGGGTGCCTGCATATTCATTGCCTGGATTACCCAGGCCAACAATTAATTGCAGGGAGTTGCTCAACGTCGGGGCCCCTATTTGTTGCTGCTAAAGTGTCGCTACTTGATGCTTACTCTTCGCTAGCCGCTTCTTCGTCTCCGCCTTCACCATCTTCAGCGGCTTCGTCTTCAACTTCTTCGTCAACTTTTTCACCCTTCGGTGCGATGATCTGTGCAACCGGCAGGTCGTGATCTGCGCCATGGCTCAGTGCAATACTTTCAACACCTTTCGGCAGAACAATATCGGATAGGTGAACGATCTGGCCTAGTTCAATTTCAGTCATGTCGATTTCGATATACTCGGGAAGATCGCCAGGTAAGCAGCTTACTTCTATATCGGTAGCGGAGTGAGAAACAATACCGCCCTGCATTTTAACACCTGTGGATTCTGCTTCGTTGGCAAAGTGTAGTGGTACATTAACGTGGATTTTCTTGTTGGGGTCAACGCGCAGAAAGTCAGCATGCATGATGCGGTCTTTTGCGGGGTGACGCTGCAGGCCCTTAAGGATTGCGGGCTGCTCTTGTCCGTCCATACTGATAGTCAGAACAGAGGAATATGAGGCTTCATTTTCCAGCAGTTTATGAATATCTTTATGAGACATCTGAATGGATGCCGGCTCCTTGTTATCACCGTAAATAACGGCGGGGACTTTGTCAGCTAAACGACGTAGGCGGCGGCTCGCACCTTTCCCCAAATCGCTTCTAGCTTCTACATTTAGCACTAGTTGTTCAGACATGTTGATGTCTCCTTAGGTTAATCGACAGGGCCTCTGCGACCGAGGTTGTTTTGTCGATGTTTATAAAAACGTTTTTATCGATTGGCGACTATTTATCAGTTTGAAAACAGGGCGCTAATTGATTCTTCATTGTTTACTCGTCGCATTGCCTCTGCCAGTAAGTCGGCAATGGTTAGTTGGCGAATGCGATCGCAGTTCTGAGCTTCTTTACTAAGAGGGACAGAATCTGTGACAATCAGCTCGTCGAGTTCAGAGTTGTTAATATTGCTCAGCGCTTTGCCGGACAATACCGGGTGTGTACAGTAGGCGACGACTTTTGCGGCACCGTGGGCTTTAAGTGCGGTTGCTGCCGCGCAAAGGGTGCCGGCGGTATCTACCATGTCATCAACCAATAGGCAGGTACGATTTTCTACGTCGCCAATAAGATGCATTACTTTTGCTTCATTCGCTTTGGGGCGACGTTTGTCGATAATGGCCAAATCCAGATCATTTAGCTGTCTGGCAACAGCTCTTGCTCTGACAACACCACCAATGTCAGGTGATACGACGACAAGGTCTTGATAATCTTGCTCCAAGATATCTGCGATCAGAACTGGTGAGCCGTATACATTATCTACCGGGACATCAAAGAAACCCTGAATCTGCTCCGCGTGAAGATCGACGGTCAGTACGCGGTCAACGCCCACCGCAACCATCATATCGGCAACCACTTTTGCGGTAATGGGTACACGGGCGGAGCGAACTCTTCGATCCTGGCGGGCGTAACCAAAATAAGGAACCACGGCGGTGATGCGGCTGGCTGATGCACGGCGTAGTGCATCTACCATGACTATCAGTTCCATCAGGTTGTCATTGGTAGGCTGGCAGGTGGATTGCAGTACAAATGCATCCTTACCACGAACATTTTCGTTTAGCTCTACAGATATTTCTCCATCACTAAATTTGCCAACGGTGACGTCGCCTAGTGGGAGATGCATTCTATCTACAACCTTTTTGGCAAGCGCTGGGTTAGCGTTACCGGTAAATACCATCATTTTTGACACGGTGGTCACCTGTTTTTATAAGTATGAATGATCTGGGTGAGTATAGCCGGATTAAAATAGAATGAAAAATGGCTGGGGTGGCAGGATTTGAACCTGCGAATGACGGGATCAAAACCCGTTGCCTTGCCGCTTGGCGACACCCCAATAGTAAACTTGTTTGCTGCTCAGTTTTACAGTAGCTTATCTAGCGCCTGATATAGGGGAGATTGATTAACTCCCTTGGCGATAAAGCCTTGTAATGACTCTGGAACTTGCCTTAACACGGCGTTGGCTTCATCTTTTGAGGCGAACTGTGCAAAGACGCAGGCTCCGGTACCTGTCATTTGAGCTGGGCTGAATTGTGTAAGCCAATTCAACGCAATTTCTATCTCTGGGTAGAGCTTTTTAACCAGAGTCTCACAGTCATTTCGACCACCTGACTCAAGAAAGGCCGCTATTCTGATGGCTGGAGTGTTCCGTGTCAATTGCTGATGTGAAAAAATCTCTGCAGTGCTGACATGACAGGGGGGGATCAGTACTAAATACCAGGGTTCTGGCAGCTCAATTGCCTGCAAGCGCTCGCCAATACCTTCTGCCCAGGCGGACTGGCCGTGGATGAAAATGGGCACATCGGCTCCGAGCTTTAACCCGATCTGTTGTAATGCCTGTTTATTGAGACTGGTTTGCCAGAGCTGGTTGAGTGCTACCAGCGTAGTGGCGGCATCGGAGCTGCCGCCACCGATGCCTCCACCCATAGGCAGTTTCTTGTGTAAGGTGATATCGACCCCGAGCTTTTCCTTGCTTGCGGCTTGAAGTGCGCTGGCGGCGCGATAAATCAGGTTATCCTGTGGTTTTATGCCTGCCAGTGCGGGCGTTACATTGATTTGATTGTCCTGGCGAAGTTGAAACTCCAGTGTATCGTTGTAATCCAGAAATTGAAAAACAGTTTGTAGATCGTGGTAGCCATCGTCCCGTCGTCCGCAGATATGCAGAAAAAGGTTCAGTTTTGCCGGGGCGGGCAGGCTCAGTTTAGGTATTGTGCTCATCGTATATTATCGGTGGTTGGGGAGTTATGTGTTGGCTGAAAGCGGCTTGTCAGGGTTGATCGGGTTTGGTTGGCATTAGCTGCCACTGCTTGGCGATCAATGTCAGTCGAATTTGGCCTTTGCTCATCACAATTTTGCCGGGTAATAAGTACTGCTTGCTGTTTTGATAGCGGCTGTATAGTAATGTCCAGCCTCCTTGTTGTAACTGTGTCAGCACTCCGTCTGTCAGTAATTGTTGTTCAATTTTGATGTCGGGGGCGGGCAGGCCCTTAACCCAGAAGTGAATCTGCTTAATCGGTAATAGCCAGCCAAGCTCTTGCATTAATAAGGTTTCGGGTTGCGTGGTTTCGATAGTGGGCAGTTGGCTACGCTCAAGTCGTAGTTGCTCGGCTGTTCCTGACAGGCGAATCTTGCCTTGGCTGAGTGGGCCGCTGAGCTGAATTTGATAGTGTGCATGGTCCTGCTGCCAGTGAAGGCTTGCGCTGTGTCTGCTGTCTGGTGCTTTGATGCCGAGTTTACCGCGCAGAACCCAGGTTTTGAGCTGACTGATCTCGGCCTGATGTTCTGGCCAAGAGATTGTAGGGTGTGTTTTGTCCTGAAAGCTGGCGCATCCGCTTAGGCTGGCAAGCCACAGGGCGACAAGCAAAGGAGCTAGCTGTGCGGCTGCTTTGCCGCTGTTTTTTGTAGGGTTTGAATTCATTAATTATAACTGAGCTGATGATTAATTAGCGTTTGCCGGCTCTTTGCTTTGGGTCGT
>JAUXDF010000122.1 GCA_030618505.1 Spongiibacteraceae bacterium
ATACCACCGCCGGACAGAAGTGATTCGCCCCAGCTAATAACCTGGCGGCCGACACGCAAATCGAGGTATCTATCACCGATATCAAAGCCGGCATAAACGAAGAAATCAAGAAAGCGGGCCTGTGCGCCCATGTAGTCTCGAGCCTCGGGGTTGTACTCACCTTGTGCGGCAGTATGTTCACCCCCAAAGCGAGGGTTGGGGTTGTATTCACTATAACCTGCAGCATCCATGGAGGTGTTGTTCTGATTCCAGGCATGGTCGTACCAGGCTTTTACCCGGGTAAAGAGACCAAAGCTGCCAAAGTTGAGATCAATATCTCCCAGATAACTGATGCGATTGGCGACGATGTCACCCTTGTCGGCATTCAGGTTGCCATCGTTGGCGTTAATGACAAAAGCGTTGTCAATCATATCGACCAGGTCAAAGAGTTCTCGCCCTTGCTGTGTTCCTTTCTTGCCCTGCGAGATGGTTGGATCCCTGTCTTCAGCTCGCCACTGTATGCCGTAGGTGATTGTGCTATCAACATCGAGTGTGAAATTATCAAACTCGAAGGCAGCGCCGTGGGCACCACCGCTTGCGAGGAGGATAGCCGAGGCCAAGGCGGATGCGCCGAATGTTGTTTTGGCGCGGCAACAGGCAGCAGCCGCTGTGCGGTTATTCTTTGGCATGATTTAGTACCCTGAGTGCTTTTCTATTGTTATTTGTCAAACTGGGCTGAAATAGCTGGCCAAACAGCGTTGTGTTTTTTTCTTTACTGTCAGGCGCTTACTTGTCGTATCGCTTTTACCCCAGTCACACGTCCATATTGTTTTAATTTTTAATGTGTTCGGTGAAATATCACACAGAAGGACAAGCCACAAATTCCCCATCAAGCTACTAAATCCCTGCAATACCTCAACTTTTAACTCGCCAAAATATCTGACTTGATATGATTCTACATAGAAATTCCGTCTGTCACAACGTCATCACCAAATATTGTCAAGTAGAGGGCTTGAGGCTCAGGAGGCTAGGGTATTAATAAATAGACTAATTATGCAAAGATGGCGCTCAGAGCGGGCTGTTTACGCTTATATCGGTGATTATACTTTTCTTCTTGGTAAGGTGAAATTACTGCTAAATCCCTTTATTACTTGAATGAATGGCACTTAGTATAAGCTTAAACACCGTGACTCGTCTTTCCTGACAAGCTTTAGCGAGATCAGGAATCCAGTATTATTCAGGATCTATGGATCACGGATCTCGCTAAAGCTCGTCCGAGATGACGGGGTTAAGTGTATAAACCGACTTAATTAAAAGTGCCATTCATTACTTGAATTACTTTAATAGAGCCCCATATACCCCCGTTATATCCGAGCCGAAACACTGAATTAAACTTTCCTGGAGAAAAGTGAGTTATGAGCGCAACAGCAGAAAAACAGACAATGGGCTTTCAGACTGAAGCCAAGCAACTGCTCAACCTGATGATCCATTCCTTGTACAGCAACAAAGAGATATTTCTGCGTGAACTGATCTCCAATGCTTCCGATGCAGCAGATAAGTTACGTTTTGAAGCCTTAGCGGATGCCAAACTCTACGAGAATAGCTCTGATTTGAGCATTCATATTACCTTTGATAAAGACGCAAAAACCATCACTATTGCCGATAACGGTATTGGCATGAACCGTGATGATGTCATCACTCATCTGGGAACCATCGCAAAATCCGGAACTGCAGAATTTTTGAAAAATATGACCGGTGATGAGCAGAAGGACACTCAACTGATTGGTCAGTTTGGTGTTGGCTTTTACTCCTCCTTTATTGTCGCCCACGAGGTTGAGGTTATTACCCGCCGGGCAGGCCTTGATACTTCTGAAGGGGTGCGTTGGGTATCCAGTGGCGAGGCGGATTTTTCGGTTGAGTCAGTAGACAAGCCTGATCGTGGCACCACCGTTATTTTGCACCTCAATGATGATAGCCTGGAGTTTGCTGATAACTGGCGTCTGCGTGGCATTATTAAAAAGTACTCTGATCATATCTCGATTCCTGTCACCATGATGTCAGAGCCTGCGCCAGCGCCTGAGCCTGCAGAAGGTGAGGAGCCAGCAGAGCCTGAAGCGCCACAGAAAGAGACCATCAATGCCGCTACTGCATTGTGGACTCGCAGTCGTAGTGAAGTGTCTGAGGATGAATACAACGAATTCTACAAGCACGTCTCCCATGATTTCGAAAACCCGCTGGCCTGGAGCCACAACAAGGTAGAGGGCAAGCTGGAATATAATAGCTTGCTGTTTATTCCTGGTCGCGCCCCCTTTGATATGTGGAATCGCGAAGCCACTCGTGGTTTGAAGCTTTATGTACAGCGCACTTTTATTATGGATGATGCTGAGCAGTTTCTGCCGCTTTATCTGCGTTTTGTAAAAGGTGTGGTGGATTCCAATGACCTGTCACTCAATGTGTCGCGTGAAATTTTGCAAAAAGATCCTGCTATCGAGAGCATGAAAAGCGCTTTAACCAAGCGGATTCTGGACATCCTTGGCAAGATAGCGAATAAAGATGCTGAGAAATACGCTAAATTCTGGAGTGAATTTGGTCAGGTGTTAAAAGAAGGCCCGGCAGAAGATTTTACCAACAAGGAAAAGGTTGCCAAGTTGTTCCGCTATTCGTCAACGAGCTCACAAGGTGAAGAGCAGGATCGCTCCCTTGAGCAGTATGTTGAGGGTATGAAGGGCGAGCAGGACAAAATTTATTATGTGGTCGGCGAGAGTTTGAATACCGCTAAAAACAGCCCTCATCTCGAAGTCTTCCGCAAGAAGGGTATAGAAGTGCTGCTGTTTACCGATCGTATTGATGAGTGGTTGATGAGCCACCTGACTGAATTTGATGGTAAGCATTTTCAGAATGTCAGTAAGGGTGATCTGGATCTGGGCAGCATGGATACAGAGGAAGAGAAGGAAGAGCAGGAAAAAATCGCCAAGGATAACGAAGGCTTGGTTGAACGTGTTAAAGAGGCCTTGGGAGATAAGGTTAATGAGGTAAGAACGACTCATCGCCTGACTGATTCACCGGCTTGCCTGGTGGTCAATGAGCATGAAATGGGCGAGCAGATGCGCCGTATGATGGAGCAGGCGGGGCAAGCAATGCCGGAAACCAAACCTATCTTTGAGCTGAACCCAAGCCATTCGCTGGTGGTGAAGCTGGATAATGAGGTGGATGAAGATCGCTTTAAGGAGCTGACTTCCATTTTGTTTGATCAGGCGCGCTTGGCTGAAGGGGGGCAGCTGGATGATCCAGCCTCTTATGTGCATCGTTTGAACAAGTTGCTGCTAGAGTTAAGCAACTAAATAAAAAAGCGGCCAATAGGCCGCTTTTTTTTGCTTTGATAAAACGTACAATGGAAGTAATTCAAAAAAGGCAACTTACTCAGCGATTATTGTAAATCAGGTTTTACGGTATTCGCTGAATATAGCTTCCATAATAGCAAGCTTATCCCAGGCGCAAGAAGATGACAGACATTAAAACAGTAGCAGTGCTGGGCGGCGGAAGTTTTGGTACAGCCATAGCCAATATGATTGCAGAAAAGGGACACCGGGCCACGCTTTGGATGCGAAATGGCGAGCGAGCACAGGAGATTAATGCCGAACATTGTAATCGCCATTATCTTCCTGACTATTCCTTGCATGAGGGCTTATATGCAACAGCGGAGCTTAGCGAAGCTGTCGCTGGAGCTGATGTGGTTTTTATGGCGGTGCCCAGCAAGTCCTGTCGAGAAGTTGCTAATGCTTTGGCGGCTTGTATAGAAAGCAAGGCAATACTGGTTAGCACCACCAAGGGTATCGAACCCGATGGTTTTAAGTTGATGAGTCAAGTCCTGGCTGAAGTGCTTCCCAATACTCCATTGGGTGTAATGAGTGGCCCTAATCTCGCTAAAGAAGTTGCTGCCCGACAGCTGACGGGCACCGTGATTGCCAGTGAAAATGAGCAAGTGATAACAACGATTCAAGGACTGCTGCACTCGAGTTATTTTCGTGTTTATGCCAGCAGCGATATGTTTGGTGTTGAGCTGGGAGGAGCCTTAAAAAATATCTATGCCATTATGTCTGGTATGGGCGCTGCCTTGGGTTTGGGACAAAATACCATTGGTATGTTGATTACCCGCAGTCTTGCTGAAATGAGCCGCTTTGCTGTTCAGATGGGCGCGGATCCAATGACATTTCTTGGTCTGTCCGGGGTAGGGGATTTGATTGTTACCTGCATGTCACCACTGAGCCGAAATTACCGGGTGGGCTATGAGCTGGGCAAAGGCACCCCGCTGGAGCAAATTATTGCCGAGCTTGGCCAAGTGGCGGAAGGTGTCAATACCCTGAAAATTGTTAAACATAAATCCGATGAGTTGGACGTGTATATGCCGCTGGTCGGTGGTATGTATGAAATACTCTTTAATCATCGCAGCATCGGCGAGGTGGTTGGATCGCTGATGCTGGCGGAGCAAAGTGATGATGTCGAGTTTGTATCGTAAAGCTCCCTCTCCCCTAGGGAGAGGGTTGGGGTGAGGGGCTTTTCACCTTAACTTAATGACATTGAGGCACACCCTACAAAACATTTCATGAGAACTTAGAATGCAGCTTTATATATTACGCCACGGCGAGGCCTCCATGCAGGCGCCGACAGATGCAGCACGAGAGCTGACAGCGAGAGGCGCCGAACAAACAGCAGCTTTGGTGCAAGTATTAAATCAACAGCAGCTGCGGTTTGATCTGGCATTAATCAGCCCTTATTGCCGCGCACAACAAACGGCGGCTATTGTGTTCGATGGCATTGAGCAGGGAAACCCTGTGTGTGAAAGCTGTGACTTGATTACCCCCGAGGGGCATGCTGAGCGCGTGATTGAAATGCTTGCCGAGCGCGACGAAGACGCTATTCTTCTCGTCAGTCATCAGCCTTTTGTAGCGGATTTGATTAACCTGCTGGTCAATGGACATGGCCGTAGCTTGCAGCGTTCCCCGCCAATGCTGACTAGCTCGATCGCCAGTTTAACGATGGATGTGGTCGCACCTGGCTGCGCCACATTAGAATGGCTAAAATCCCAGCCGGATTTTAAGAATGTAGCAGTACGATGAAAAACTGTATAGAGCAGGCTGTTGAAATTCACGGTTTAAATTACGTTTATAAACTTTGGGGAGAAGCTGGTGGCTTGCCAGTGATTGCCCTGCATGGCTGGTTAGATAATGCCGCCAGCTTTGATCTGCTGGCGCCCTTGCTGAAAGGTTGCCAGGTTGCTGCCCTGGATATGGCCGGGCATGGTTTGAGTGGGCATCGCCACCCCCAGGCGCATTACAACCTGTGGGATGATTTGCTGGACATTCTGGCTATAGCCGATCACCTGGGTTGGCGTCAGTTTACTTTGCTGGGGCATTCTCGTGGTGCCTTGATCAGCGTATTGCTGGCGGGCAGTATGCCGGAAAGAATATCAAGCCTGCTGATGCTTGATGGTGTCTGGCCGCTGCCGGTGACACCTCAAGAGGCACCTAAACAATTGCGACAATTTCTTACCGACAATAAGACAGTGGGCAGGAAAAAACTGCCGGGTTATGCAACGCAAGAGCAAGCGATAAAGGCGCGATGTAAAAGCAGTGGTTTGTCCGAGTCTGCAGCAAAACTGTTGATTACTCGGGGGCTGGAGCAGACATCCAAGGGCTATCAATGGCGTAGTGACTCGAAACTGACCACAGCGTCTGCGTTCAAGCTGTCTGTTGAGCATAGCGAGGCTTTTTTGGCAGCTTTGTCGATGCCGGTGTTTTTATGCCTGGCCTCGAAAGGTTTTGGTGCTTATCCTGAGCTTAATGAGCATCTGGCAAAATACCCTCAATTTCATGTGCATCGAATTGAGGGCAGTCATCATTTTCATATGGAAGAACCTGCGCCCCAGATAGCCACTCTGATTAATGCTTTTCTTGCAGCAGAAAAACCGAAATAACTTGAAAGTCAGCGGCCAGTGGTAAAAAATGAGAGCATGAAATTATTCGGTATTAATTTGAAAGCTTCAGGATGCAGAACATCCGGAAAAACCATTTCCCAGGCAATAGCGCTACTTGTGTTGCTGTCTGCCAATCAAGCAGTTGTGGCGATAGACGATGTTGCTGGCAGTCGAGAGGCTGACTTTCTGGCCCGTTACCCCAACTCAGTGATCTCTCATTTTAGCGAGCGAGAGACCGATGACTATACGCTTTATATCAGCAGTCTGAAAAAAGTAAATGGGGTGTGGCGTGCGGAGAAGCAGCGCAGCCTTGTGGGTGATTTACTGCGTCTAACCTATCTTATTCCCAGCGGTCACAATGTGACACTGGTATCCGAATTCTACCAAAAACAAATTGATGCGCTAATTGCCGAAAATGGAGAGCAACTTTTCCACTGTGAAAAACGTGGCTGTGGCAGCAGTAATCAATGGGCGAATATGGTGTTTGAAATCAAGCAGCTTTATGGGCCGGATCGAAACCAGTTATATCGAGTTGATCGCTTTGAAAAGAATGGCCAGGAGTATTATCTGGTATTTTATTTGATCGAAAGAGGTAATCAGCGGATTTATGCGCATATTGACCTCTTTGCTTTGCAGCAGGGCAATGGCAGTGATGCCTTTGTCAGCCTGCTTCAGGGAAACAAGGTGCTGGTGCCGGCTGATGAGAAAAATCGCGATAAACTACTAGAGCAGGTAGTTTCTTTTCTGGAAAAATACCCTGATCGAAAACTGTATATTGTTGGTCACAGTTATGGCGAGCAGTCGGTAGCTGCTTTGCAGGCGCAGGCGAAAAAATCCGCTGAGGTGTTGGCCGGGCAACTTGGCACGAGAGCCGATTTAAGCGGGCGTGTTGAGGTTTATGGTCTTGGGCCGCTGGCACCGCAGTCTGCGATTGCCAGTGGTAGAGATAGAATTGAGCTGATTCCCTATTAGCTCAAGGCTACATCATTTACCTCTGCAGCAAAGACAAAAACTCGTTGCGAGTGCTCTGGTTGTTGCGAAATGCCCCCAGCATCGAGGAAGTTTTCATCACTGAATTCTGTTTTTCAACCCCGCGCATTTTCATGCACATATGCTCGGCTTCAATAATTACCGCAACACCCGCCGCTTCGGTAACCGCCATCAGCGAATTGGCAATCTCGGCTGTCAGGCTTTCCTGAATCTGTAAACGGCGCGCATACATATCGACAATACGGGCGATTTTGGATAAACCGATGACTTTGCCAGTAGGCAAATAGGCCACATGGCATTTGCCGATAAAGGGCAACAGATGGTGTTCGCAGAGAGAATAGAGCTCAATATCCTGCACGATCACCATCTCGTTGGAATCCGAAGGAAATAGCGCATTATTAACGACTTCATCGATACTTTGGCGGTAGCCGCGAGTCAGAAATTCAAAGGCTTTCGCCGCACGCTCCGGTGTATCCGATAGTCCGGGGCGAGTTAGGTCTTCGCCAACGGCCGTGATGATGGTTGCAAACGCATCTTTCATTCTGGTTCTCACAGGGGTGATGAGATTATTGAGGCGGCGATGGTAACAAATCGCCCCTTAATTACCAAGTAATAGAGTACAGTATCGTATTGGCATGGAGAGTGTTTCCCTTGGAAGGTATAATGAGGAATATGTGTTTTAAATGGAGAGAATCAGATCTTGGAATATCAACAAGAGTTAGTTAAACAGCTGCATACTATTCGCGACTATTTACGTTGGGCAGTCAGCAGTTTTAATCGCGCTGAGCTATTTTATGGACACGGAACGGATAACGCCTGGGATGAAGCGCTGCAGTTGTTGATGCATACACTCAATCTGCCCCTTGATCTTGGCGAACAGGTGCTTGATGCCCGCTTGAGCGAGCGAGAACGCGCGTGCTTGCTGGAACTGATCGAGATACGAGTGAAGAAGCGTATTCCGCTGCCCTACTTAACGGGTGAGGCCTGGTTTGCCGGTTTTAAATTTAAGGTGGATGAACGGGTGTTGATTCCACGCTCGCCCATTGCCGAGCTGATTGAGCATGAGTTTCAGCCTTGGGCCGGGGAGCATGAGCTGCTTAGAATTATGGATCTTTGTACGGGCGGTGGCTGTATCGGTATTGCCACGGCGCTCTATCTGCCAGAGGCCACTGTTGATCTG
>JAUXDF010000141.1 GCA_030618505.1 Spongiibacteraceae bacterium
CACATGATGCGACAGCGGCAACAAGGAAGCATCCCAAGACACCTCTGCTGCACTGGATAAAACTATATATTGTTTCTTTAGAGGTGATAAGATCGAAAATAACAACTCATTGTTGCTCACATGCAACAATAGTAATCATTTGAGGTTAGCATCCATGGATCGCTGGAGCACGACAGAGATACTGGTTTCCGTTATAGATAAAGGCAGCATTACCGCTGCCGCCGAACAACTGGGACTATCCAAATCCCACGTCAGCCGGCAAATCAGTGCGCTGGAAAACAGGCTCGGCTGTAAGCTCATTAACCGAACAACCCGACGGCTTTCTGCCACTGAAACGGGCCAGGCTTATTACCAACGATGCCGGGGTTTGCTCACGCAACTTGAGGAGGCTGAACTTGATGTTATGGCTCAACAAGCCAAGCCTAGAGGACTATTACGATTAAGCGTGGCCGGTGCATTTGGCGAGCGTTACATCGCTCCGGCTGCCGCTCAGTTTATGCTAAAACACCCCGGTGTTGAGATACAGCTTACCTTTACCAGCCGTAATGTTGACCTTATCGCCGAGGGCTACGACCTGGCCATTCGAGCTGGAGTGCTCTCGGACTCCTCGTTAATCGCTCGGCGCATTGCTGATCGAAAACTGATTATTTGTGGTAGCCAGGATTATTTTCAAGGCGCAGGAAAACCCATATCCATAAGCGATATTAAGAGGCATAACTGTCTGATTGGCTCAGTGCCAACCTGGCGTTTAAGAGAAGACTCGGGCAGTCACAGCGACATTAAAGTCAGTGGTAACTGGCAGAGCAATAACGGTTACGCACTGCTAGCGGCAGCAACAAAAGGCATCGGACTGGTTCAGTTACCGGAGTTTTACGTCCATGAAGATATTAAAGCGGGCCGCTTAATCGAAGTGATGAGAGAGACCCAACCCACAGATTCTGCTGTCTGGGCGGTTTATCCTAGTAGTCGCCACCTTTCTCCAAAGGTGCGCTTATTTGTTGATGATTTAGTATCTCTATTTGAAAATATTGATTATCTGAGATCCAGTGTAGATTAGGCCTACTATCAGTCCCATAACAATCGTTCGCCCTCTCAGCGCGCTTAACGCTCCCCATAAAAAAAGCCCTGACGATACCGCCAGGGCTTTTCTCCATTTTAGCGTTTTAAATAAAACGCAGATTTACGTTACTCACAGACTGCTATTCACACGCAGCTGGCACCACCTCCATCGAGCCATAAACGCCGTCAATGTTCATGGTGACATTGCCTGGCTTGCCATAAGCGATATCGTTAGAGCCGCTACTATCCTTTGATGCGATCTGAACACTGAAGCTGATGGTACCCGTACCGACACCCGTTGAAACCGACATTGATCCAAGGTTCGGGTTAGTTGCCGGACCGTTCTGCCAGCCGACGCCCGCATTACTGCATACGGTACCACCAGTATCTCCCGGATTCATTGGCGCTGGCGTACCTTGCGGTGTACCCCAGGGATCAGCGGGTGCGCCGGAATCACCAAGATAGGTATTACCTGATCCATCGCCATTCCTGCACCGAACGTAGCCATGCCCCTTATAATTCACCAACTTACCGCCAGTGAGAGCAATAACGCTACTTCCACTATTCAGTACGCCCGGTATAACAGCTGCTGGCAGATCGTTAGAGGTGGCCTCAAAACCTGTGGCACTCAAGTCATCTAACCATGTGGTGATTTCTGTCCACACAGTACCCTTGGCGAAGAAGTTGGTTGACACTGTCTTCATGTCAATTTCCAGCGACATCGCCACGACATCTGCACGACCATTAGCATCGGGCACACCATTTTCGTCCACGTCATCATAGCGCACTGTGATGTAACGCTCGGTGGCGCCGTTAGTGCCACTATAGTGCTCGCCAAAATGACTGCTCTCATGGCTTGTAGTGCCATCACCCGCACCCAAGATAGTGCCGCTTATCGTATACGATGAGTTATTGATGTTATAGGTAACCTCAATCACCTGATCATAACAAACCTGAGGAACATCGGATGTTGCCGGATTACAGTCATCATCAATACCGTTGTTTGGTATTTCAGTGGCTCCCGGATTCACCGCACTGAGCGAGTCATCACAATCTCCAGCTTGAGCGGCATAACCAACCGGCTGCTCATAAGCCTCATCTGTAGTGCCGCTAATGCCGTAGCCATCGCCGTCGCTATCAAAATACCAGGTAATCAAGGTAAAGCCTTCGTCTATATTGCCGTCACAGTTATTATCAATGTAATCAGCAACTTCATCGGCACCCGGGTTGATCTGCCCATCTCCGTCATTACAATCGCCATTTGCAGCAACGTAATTAGCCGGTCTGAGACTTAGCGAGGTAGAGACCGTATTGCTTGAAACACCGTAGTCATCACCATCACCATCGAAGTACCAGGTTTGCTCAAGGCCTTCATCGGTTTGACCATCACAGTTGTCATCAATACCGTTGTCGACTTCCGCCGCTCCCGGCTTGATGCTGGCATTACTGTCGTTACAATCACCATCCTGGGCAATATAACCGACAGGTCGAAGGCTCAAGGATGTAAAGACGGAATCATTTGAATCACCGAAACCATCACCGTCGCTATCGTTGTACCAGGTCTGCTCTAGTCCCTCATCGGTTTGACCATTACAGTTATCATCAATGCCGTTATCCAGCTCAGTCGCACCCGGTTTGATGTTGCCATTACTGTCGTTACAGTCGCCCGCCTGGGCTATGTAACCCGCAGGTTTCAGGCTGGAAGATGTAAACACCGAGGTATTGGCATCACCATAACCATCGTTGTCGCCATCGAGATACCAGGTTTGCTCTAAGCCTTCATCAACCTGATTATTACAGTTGTCATCAATACCATTGTCCTGCTCAGCGGCTCCGGGATTGATGCTGCTATTGTTGTCATTACAGTCTCCATCCTGAGCAATATGATTAGCGGGCTTAGTGCCGGCTGTTGACAGCACCGCACTTCCTGCACCATAACCATCTGAATCACCATCCAGATACCAGGCTGTTACCGCAAAACCTTCATCGATCTGACTGTTACAGTTGTCATCAATGCCGTTGTCCTGCTCTGCAGCACCGGGGTTAATATTCGCATTGCCATCATTACAGTCACCGCCTTGCGCGATGTAACCAGCAGGCTTGAGCGTTGATGATGTAAAGGCTGTCGTATCTGGATCACCATAAGAATCGTTATCGCTATCGGCATACCAGGTCTGCTCCAAACCTTCATCTATCTGGCTGTCACAGTTATCATCAATACCGTTGTCCTGCTCGGCAGCACCCGGGTTAATGTTGGCATTGCTGTCGTTGCAATCACCACCTTGTGCGATATAGCCAGCTGGCTTATTGCCGGGAGTAGCGTAGACAGAATCATTCGGATCACCGTAACCATCGTTATCACCGTCGTTGTACCAGTCACCCGCTACAAAACCTTCATCGGTTTGTCCATCACAGTTATCATCAATATTGTTATCAAGCTCAGTCGCACCAGGATTGATGCTCGCATCACCATCGTTGCAGTCACCACCATTGGCTACATAGCCCGCAGGTTTTGTACCCGCTGTTGCAGAAACCGCCGAACCGGTACCGTAACTGTCATTATCACCATCGAAGTACCAGTCTGTTACCGCAAAACCTTCATCGGTCTGATTATTACAGTTATCGTCAATACCGTTATCCAACTCAGCCGCACCTGGGTTGATGCTAGCGTTACCATCGTTACAATCACCACCCTGGGCAATATAGTTTGCAGGCTTGAGCGTTGAGGAAGTAAATGCAGTTGTACCCGGATCGCCATAAGCATCGCCGTCAGCGTCCAGATACCAGGTCTGCTCTAAACCTTCATCGATTTGATTATTACAGTTGTCATCAATGCCGTTATCGGCTTCACCTGCACCTGGATTGATCGCAGGGTTAGCATCATTACAATCCCCATTCGCCGAAACATAACCGGCAGGTTTAGTGCCTGCTGTCGCTGAAACAGGTGTACCGGTACCCCAACCATCGGAGTCGCCATCCTGATACCAGTTCTGTACGCCAATGCCTTCATCAACATCGCCATTACAGTTGTCGTCAATACCGTTATCCTGCTCAACGGCACCGGGGTTGATATTAGCGTTGCCGTCATCACAATCATCACCTTGGGCGATGTAGTTGGCTGGTTTGAGGCTGGAGGAAGTAAAAACAGAATCGTCGGGGTCACCATAGCTATCGGAATCGTTATCCAGATACCAGGTTTGCTCTAGCCCTTCGTCAATTTGATTATTACAGTTATCATCAGCGCCGTTATCAAGCTCGGGGGCTGCGGGATTTACGCTACCATTGCTATCATCGCAATCGGTATCATCGGCAACATAGTTTGCAGGCTGATTGATATGGTCCTGGCTTACGTCGATATCACCAAAGCCGTCTGAATCTCCATCGTAGTACCAGGTCAAGACAGTAAAACCTTCATCAACCGCACCGTCACAGTTGTTATCAATATAATCCCACTCTTCTGTTGCAGCGGGATTAATACCGCCATCGTTATCATTACAATCTTCGTTATTGGCTACATAACCTGTGGGCTTATTGACCGCCTCTGTCGTCATCGAGGGGTCGCCATAGGTATCACTGTCACTATCGGCATACCAGGTAACTAGTGTGAAGCCCTCATCTATCTCGCCGTTACAGTTATTATCAGCGCCATCATAAATTTCTGTGGCTGCGGGATTGATGCTCGCATCAGCGTCGTTACAGTCTGCTCCGGAGGAGACATAACCATCGGGCTGATCAGCAGATTCGATAGAGATATTTGAAGTACCGTAACCATCAGCATCACTATCAAAATACCATTTAGGCGCTGTAGGTTCAGGCGGAGCACAACCCGCTGCTACCACCGCCATACATATCGCTGGAAACAGCGTCGATCCTATTGGCAATAAGGGTTTTTTGATCCTCCCCAACTGTTTAAATGAGATGGTCATAACGAGACTCCTGCTTTGGGTTATATTTCTATTTATTATTGTTAACAACTGCTTATGCTTACTTGCGGCGAGTATTTTGGATTTTAACAGTGATTTTTTGTCGCGGTAATTGAACGTACATTCAACCACCCTCTATTAATCACATACCCAAAGAACATCGACTAACTACTTGTTTTAATTATTATTATCAACGATAAAAACTCAAATACCGTTTATTAAAGAATCATTATTATTTATAAATAAACGGCAGTTGACTTTAATATAACCATATCAGCACAAAATCAGTCAAGGGTTTATATATGAAAAATCATGGTAACTAATTATTTTTAATGCCTTAAAGCATATTAGAGAGGAAACCGCAAAGCGTCACAGGAGCTTATTTATTAGAGAAGCAGGGAATATAGCGTTTGTATTTTCGCAAGGTTTTTACGCACTCACGATGCTGGAAGAAGATTGTACCGTTTAACGACTCGATTAAAGATAGATGCATCAATTTGGACACAGCCCTATCATTTAACCGCATCATTACAAAATAACACTGTCCGTACTTGTTTAATCATACCCATCATAACCAGCACCCAGGCAACAATCGCTATCCATATCACCAGCTGGGCAATCCATATCATTGGGGGGAATTCAGCGACACGCCCCAACCTCTCGCTTGCCGTTGCATACATACCCAGCGGAAATACCATGCTCCAAAGGATGGGCTCGTATATGAATGGCTCCTTATTGATGACATGTTTCCACACACCAAACAAAAACAGCATGGGTATCCACCAGGTTGCCCATGAAAAAATCATCAGCGTGACACCATCAATAAAGGGCTTCTGGGCGGCAAGAAAGGGAAGCAGGTTATCGCTCCCGTATAAACTCGTGCCCGCATTGGCACTGATAGCGGCAGCACCCATCACCACCCAAAGCAAGGGAGATAGATCCTGTGGTTTTAGTGTAAGAAAAAATATACGATAGCAAAATAGTGCGACAAATATGCCATAGAGAGAAAGCCCCAAACCCCAAAGCATGTGTACCTCAAACATCATAATATCGGCATAATCGCCAAGATCGGGCGCAATAAGGGTACCCAATAAAACCAGCGATTGTGTACCAACAATCGTGATCAACCAGCCTCCATGCATGATGTTGACGTTACTCTCATGACTAAGAAAAGTAAGCACACTGAAGGCCGTATAAAGCAGCACGCACCAAACGATAAAAGCAATAAACCAGCAGGCTAACGCAAGGCCGGGATAGCCTGATTCGTGAAGTAGCATGCCGACAATGTCTGTCGCTGCTACCAAGGTAAAATAAGAAAAAACCATTCGAGGGGCAGTCAAATCAATAAATACAGACCGATGATAGCGAATGACTCTGATTAAACTCAGAATCATTAACACGACCCAACCCAGTAATGCGAGCCCCTTAAATAGCTCGGCCAGCTGCACATAATGAAGATTTCTCAGGCCGATACTAATAATTCCCGTTGCCATCACAAAGGCAAAATTACCGGGGTGAAGAGACTGAAGTGTTTTTCCGGCTGGCATTAGGGTGATCCTTTAATTTACATAAATTTTATTATCGTTATCGCCAATCACTTGCGCTTGCCAGACTGAACCCGCCTATCAATGCCACTAACTTAACAACGATAAGCACTCTGCAGCCTGGCTGGAGCTTGCGAAATTCGGGAATGAATCCAGTAACCCCCTTGATTTCGCAAGCTCACACCCAAAACGTTACACGGGGCACACTGATCACGGCTACGGGTCCAGGAATATCCTTAATGACATTGTCCCGCCTATGACAAACGTAACTGCTCTACCGGCTCTAAAGATGCCTGATACTCACGCTCTATATCATCCTGCAATGTTGCTTGGGCAATACCCTTTTGCCGCAGGGATTTCTTCAAGCGCTGATCACGCCGTCGGGTACGATAATGTGCCAGCAATCGCTTAAATAGCTTTTCCTGGCTTTCCCCGGCAATCAAGTCCTCCACCAGCGTGATATCAATACCGGTGCGATAAGCGATCCTTTTCGGATTTATTTTGTGGACATGAAACTCTGCGACAATGTGAATCTGTTGCTGCATGGAATGCGTACAAGCTTTGGAGTAGCCCAGCGGTGGTGAGGGCGTACGTGTATCAACAACTTCATTAACTACCATATAAACTGTCTACTCGCTTATTCATTAGTGCCCATCCAGAAATTAAACAAAGAGGTCATGGCCAATGCTGATCTTGCGACTTAAAGGCCTAGGAGCTAGATTTGCGCTGGTTATGATCGGACTTAATTTTCGAAAGCTGCCAGTTTCTGCTTAGGCACTCATTAGTCATCCAGCATAGAATAATCGCAATTTTCACTTTTTAACACTGCCAACACCATTTTGTTCACCGTACTGTTAAACTTCATCGTTTTCCAGCGATGGATAGCTATAAACTGATAAGCATGCCAACACAAGACCTTTCATCACAAGCACTGAGTCGCAAGCTCTTTACGATGACCCGACCAATGTTGATCGGCGTTTTCTCATTAATGAGCTTTCAATTGGTTGACAGTGCCTTTATTGGCCAGCTCGGCGTAGAACCGCTAGCCGCGCAGGGTTTTACTCTGCCAATGCATATGCTAATCATTGGCCTGCAAGTCGGACTCGGGATCGCCACCACCTCACTTATCTCTCGAACTCTCGGCGCTGGCAACGAAGTACGTGCCCGGCGACTGGGAGGACTGGTGATAATG
>JAUXDF010000262.1 GCA_030618505.1 Spongiibacteraceae bacterium
TTAAAAGGCTCAAATCCTGACTACTTTAGTATGGCAACTTGATAATTTGCCTCTTCGCGCTATAGTATGGACTCATTTTTTTACGCTCAGAATAAGGGATCGCTCGTTTTGAAGATATCCCTGACGACTGACTCGGCTCGGGCTGCGGCGTTGACAAAGAGGACTTTGAATTGATTAAAAAAACCGTGGTTTCCGGTATGCCCCATCACCAGGAAGAAGAAAGCGATAATCAAGACAAGCCCATCGTCATTATTGGTACCGGACTGGCGTCTTACAACCTGGTTAAAGAATTTCGCAAGCTGGATAGCGAAACACCCATTATTATCATTACCGCAGACGATGGGATTTCATACTCCAAGCCGATGCTGTCAAACGGCTTTACCAAAAACAAGACGGTTGCAGATCTGGCGATGAAAGATGCCGGCGCAATGGCCAAGCAGCTCCATGCCAGCGTTTGGACCTTTACCCACGTTACCGCTATCGACACGCAAAATCAGCAGATTGAAATCAATCACGCCAATAACATTTCCTACAGCAAGCTGGTCATCGCCTGGGGGGCAGAAACCATTAAGCCACCGATAGCCGGCGATGGACTCGACCACGTTTATTCCATTAATAACCTGCTTGATTACGATGATTTCCGCACGGCACT
The DNA here is from genome assembly GCA_030618505.1 of Spongiibacteraceae bacterium. Classification (GTDB taxonomy): domain Bacteria; phylum Pseudomonadota; class Gammaproteobacteria; order Pseudomonadales; family PIVM01; genus JAUXDF01. Next base: position 653 of record JAUXDF010000262.1, read on the forward strand.
GACAAAAAATAAAGCGAAGAAGATTGTTATTATTGGTGGTGGGCTGATCGGCTGTGAATTCACCAACGACTTAATCAACGGCGATTTTGAAACTGAAACCATTGATCCGCTGGATTATTGCCTACCAACACTACTTCCTGAGCAGGCAGGTAAAGCGGTGCAAAATGCACTGGAAGAAAAAGGTGCAAAGTTCCATTTTGGCCATTTAGTGACGGAAGTAAACAAAAAAGACAACGGTGATCAACCTGCTTCACTTGCCATTTCGCTAGATAATGGTGAGGTTCTCGACGCGGATCTGGTTCTCTGCGCTGTAGGTGTTCGACCTCGTATCGAGCTGGCAGAAAAAGCCGGCATTCAGTGTAATCGCGGCATAGTCGCCAACCGCCTGTTTGAAACCAGTGCTAAAAATGTCTATACCTTGGGTGATTGTGCAGAAGTGGATGGTCATGTGCTGTTTTATGTTGCCCCGCTAATGGCTGGCGCTCGCACACTGGCAAAAACCCTGGCAGGCACACCCACCGAGGTAAGTTATCCTGCGATGCCGGTAAGCATCAAGACGCCAGCTTGCCCGGTAGTGGTGGCTCCCCCTCCGCGTGATGCACAGGGCGATTGGTCGATTACGCAGGACGGTAATAATGTTATTGCTGAGTTTAAGGACAAGGAAGATAAGTTGATCGGCTTTGCGTTAACGGGAGAAGGGGTCAGTGAGAAGATGCGATTGCAGAAACTGTTGCCGCCGCTGTTGTCGTAGTTTTTCGGTTCTTTGGCTCTATGGCTGTGCGCACTACCCCACCCGCGTAGCATTTGGGTTGGATTTGTGAAATCAGGGGAAAATGCTGCAGAAGGATCCCTTGATTTCGTTCCTCAATCACGGCTACGGGGTGTGTTTTTTATAAACTTGGATGTTCCCGCCAAAGCTAAAAAGGTCGATGGGGTGTGTTAGTTGTGCGCCTATGCGTTTTAGCGAGTACGAAGATAATTTTGGATTGAGGGAACGGAGGAGAACACGCCTTTTGTTTTTGTGTTCTCACGTAGTGACCGCCCCTAATACCGATACAACAATTTTCGCACGCAGCGTAAAAAAACGCATCGAAGCGCAACTAGCACACCCCATCGGCCATACGCAGCCATCAACCACCGCGCTTAATCGACCAATTCAATCTCAAGACTATCCAACAAACTCAACGCCTCAAGACGGCAAAACTTCGCTTTCTTAATAACATTCTGAAAAACATCAATATCGTATGCACTGGCATCGCTAAAGTCAGCAGCACTCAGGTTGGTCTTGGAAAACAGGCTATTCGAAAAATCAGTGTGAATAAAACTGGCCTCACTAAAGTTACCTTCCCTGAAATCAACATTATGCGCCTTGCATTCCTCAAGAATGATTTCCTCCAGACTAAGCCCGAAAAAAGAACAATCATTAAGAATAGATTTAATAAATTTTACCGGAGAGCATAAGGACAGGCTCGGCCAATCTGCTTTGGTCCAATCCACGCCAATCAGTTTGCACTCATCGAACGTGACTTCACTAAATTTACTGTAGGCAATATTAACATTGCTCAGGTTACACTTAACAAAGTCACAATCGATAAATTTACAGCGACTAAGCACCGCCTCACTAAAATCACATTCTTTAAAGGTGCAGGAATCAAATTCAATAGAAGAAAGTTCCTGAGCCGATAAGTCCAGATTGGAAAAAGTCTTTGAGAAATATTCGTCATCCTGAAAGTCGCTCATAAATCCTCTATCTAATCCTTATTTACCGGGCGCATATGCGGGAACAACAACACATCACGAATCGATGGGGAATCCGTCAGCAACATTACCAGGCGATCAATGCCAATACCCTCGCCTGCTGTCGGCGGTAAACCATATTCGAGTGCGGCAATATAATCTGCATCAAAATGCATTGCCTCGTCATCGCCGGCATCTTTTTCAGCCACCTGTGCTTGAAAACGCTCGGCCTGATCTTCAGCATCATTTAACTCAGAGAAGCCATTGGCCAACTCACGCCCGGCGACAAAAAACTCAAAGCGATCAGTCACAAAGGGATCATCATCATTACGGCGAGCAAGCGGAGAAACTTCCGTTGGATACTGAGTAATAAAAGTCGGTTGATCAAGACGGTCTTCCACAGTTTTTTCGAAAATCTCGATCTGAATTTTTCCCAGCCCCCAGATTTCTTTCATGGGAATACCGAGACCTTCAGCTACTTTTTTGGCCGAGTCCAAGTCACTGATCTGCTCTGCGCTGATCTCCGGGTTATAGTGCAATATAGAATCGAATACACTGATACGAGTAAAAGGCTTGGAGAAATCATAGGTTTTAGTTTCTACAATTTCACCGCTGGCATCCTTTACGGTATTAACCACCTGCGTGGTGCCGAGTGCGCGCTCAGACACGTAACGCAGCATATCTTCGGTCAAATCCATCAAGTCATTGTAATCGGCATAGGCCTGATAGAATTCCAGCATCGTGAATTCGGGATTATGCCGGGTGGATAAACCTTCATTACGAAAATTACGGTTAATCTCAAACACCTTTTCAAAACCGCCCACGACCAAACGCTTCAAATAGAGCTCCGGGGCGATGCGCAAATACATTTTAAGATCCAATGCATTGTGAAAGGTCTCAAAGGGGCGTGCTGTTGCACCACCAGGGATACTTTGCATCATCGGCGTTTCTGCTTCGAGAAAATTTCGGTTAGTCAGATAATCTCGCATCGCATCAATAACTGTTGAGCGAATTTTAAAAACCCGGCGACTCTCCTCACTCATAATCAAATCAACATAGCGCTGACGATAGCGCGTCTCCAGATCACTCAAGCCGTGATGCTTATCCGGCAAAGGTCGCAAAGATTTAGTCAGCAATACCGCCGAGTCCATATAGACATAAAGATCGCCTTTGCCCGACTTATGTATCACACCTTCGGCACCGACAATATCACCGATATCCCAGGTTTTAATCTCAGCGGCCAACTCCTCAGGCAATTTCTTTTTATCAACATAGAGCTGAATGCGCCCGCTCATATCCTGCAATACAAGAAAAGGCCCACGTTTGGCCATAATACGTCCCGCTACTTTTGCAGGGCGAGCCAACTGTTCAAGCTCTTCTTTATCCTTATCGCCCAGTTCCTTTTGCAGATCATCGGCATAGCTATCGCGACGAAAGCTATTAGGAAAGGCGTTGCGCTTTTCACGAATAGCATTCAGCTTTGCACGGCGCTCGGCAATGAGTTTATTTTCTTCCTGCTGGTTTTCGTTTTGAGTAGAGTCGGTCATTGAATCTTTCCAATAAAAGTTTGAGATAATTTGTAGGGTGCGGCTCGATATCATTTGCTTAAGCTGACAAATCCCTTCTCCTGCGGGAGCACCCAGACAGCGGGCATATATAAAGGTTGGGATGAGGGCGCAGCGAAGCTACAAATAATATTACTTTAACACATTCCCTCACCCTAACCCTCTCCCAATTCTTGGGAGAGGGAACTCACAAGCCGCTTTTTAAGCTCGCTTCAATAAACATATCAATATCACCATCCAGCACCGCATTACAGTTACTGGTTTGCACATTGGTACGCAGATCCTTGATGCGCTGATCATCCAATACATAGGAGCGAATCTGACTACCCCAACCGATATCAGATTTACTGTCCTCCTGCGCCTGCGCCTCTTCATTGCGCTTAAGCATTTCCATCTCGTAGAGTTTTGCCTTTAACTGTTTCATGGCAGCATCACGGTTGGCATGTTGTGAGCGCTGGTTCTGACACTGCACGACAATACCCGAAGGTTCATGGGTCAATCTGATCGCAGAATCGGTTTTGTTAACATGCTGTCCACCGGCACCACTAGCACGGTAGGTATCCACACGCAGGTCCGAAGGGTTAATTTCAATCTCTATATTGTCATCCACTTCAGGGGAAACAAACACCGAAGCAAAGGAGGTGTGACGTCGACTGCCCGAGTCAAAAGGTGATTTTCGTACCAGACGGTGAACACCGGTTTCGGTGCGCAACCAGCCAAAGGCGTATTCACCTTGATAATGAATAGTGGCACTTTTAATGCCGGCCACATCGCCCGAGGAAGCTTCAATCAATTCAGTTTTAAAACCCCGCCGCTCGCCCCAGCGTAAAAACAATCGCAACAACATATTGGCCCAATCCTGAGCTTCGGTGCCACCGGAGCCGGACTGAATATCAAGATAGGCATTGTTGGCATCCATCTCACCGGAAAACATTCGGCGAAACTCCAGGGTTTCCAGCTGGGCAGTTAGTGCCTGCAACTCGCTCTCTACCTCAACAACGGTATCAGCATCATCCTCTTCCACCGCCATATCCAGCAAGTCTTTGCTGTCATCAAGGCCGGATGTCATTGTATCGATGGTGGCAACAATCGCTTCCAGAGAAGAGCGTTCTTTACCCAAGGCCTGGGCCTTATTCGGG